>JAJRCL010000221.1 GCA_028679035.1 Methanomicrobiales archaeon
AGTCTCCTTCCGTTTACCTGCGGTGAACGTCAATACTGTATATGTTATATTTAATACTTTCCTTGTAAGAATATACGACATTGTACGAACGCGTCATTTTCGCGTACTCGTGATCCAGAATGTGGCGTTGCCCGTCGAAACCAGGACCGGTTCATATCAAACGGATTATGCGGTGCTTTCAGAATGTACACATCTGAATCATCGTGGTTCGCCAAGGTCTCACCTCAATTGTTCTTTCCGGGTTATTTGGGGGTGAGCGTGACCCAAACCGGTATTAAAAATTATTCCAGCAGGATACAATCATGAAAAAGGGGGAAGAGATTCCGGCATCACATCATCGTGCGGTCCGTTGCGGGATCCTCGGCTCAATAAGGGTCCAGATCCAGTCGACGAACTCCTTGACATTTTTGGTCTGGATGTACAATTCGCCAGGGCCGGTGACTTCCGTCACCAGTCCTTCGCCGCCCAGAAGAGTTTCCTTCAGCCCGCCGAACTGTTTTACGGTATAGGCGCAGGTGTCGCTGAACGCTGCCAGATGGAAATTATCGACGATAATACTCTCACCCGCAGCAAGGGTATGCTTATCGATGGCGCCGAACGTATTGATAAAGAGGGTGCCCTGCCCGGTGGCATGGATCATAAACAGTCCCTGACCAAAAAGTCCTTTTGTAAATCCCTGCCACTGGACGTCCAGATCGATTCCTTCGGACGAAGCAATGTAGGATGATTTCTGGATGATGAATCCGTGGCCTGTCGTGACCGGAAGAACTTCGATATCGCCTATCGGCGCGGAGACGAATGCTGCTTCGGATCTGCCGGAAGTTGCCACATACTCGTTGACGAAGAATGACTGTCTGCCAAGGAGGGACATCCCCAGTGTTCCGAGGATGCCCCGTTCCCGCATCCGGGTCCTTACCTCGATACCGGGCTTAACATAGGTCATCGATCCGGCTTCGGCAATAATCTTCTCTCCCTCGTTAAGCCCGACGACGACCATGGAATAGGAAGGTCGGTAACGGATATCGTACTCCATAACTTCTCCCTGATTTCTGCATGTAGGCACGCTGTCTAGAATAAACATTCGCTCACCGCCGGGCAGCTTTTGTACTGTATTTGCCGCACCGGGAAGCTGAAATTCCCTTACCTTCATAGGATCGTACGCGGGAGTACTGAGGGAACAGCGTGCATTTTCACCTCATCCTCACCGATAATTGCAACCTCTCCTGCAGCTACTGCAGAGGAAGGGTCTTTGAAAACCCGGTGAACGAATCGAGTGGATCGAACAATCTCCAGGTTGACGGGCGACTTCCCGTGGACCTGAATTTTGATCTGGATGACCTGTTTACCTTCCTGAAGAAGGATCCGGATCCCGTCCTCACGTTTTATGGAGGTGAGCCTCTCCTCCGATCCGATCTGATCGCTCAGATTGTCCGGGAAGCTGCCGGGGCCCGGTTTATCCTCCAGACAAACGGTATGCTGCTCCACCTTTTACCCAGCGAAATCGCCCGCAGACTTTCCACCCTGCTGGTTTCCATTGACGGACCGCAGGAGCTCACGGACGGATACCGGGGAACCGGGGTGTACCATCGGGTCATGGCAAACGTGCGGGCTCTCGTGGAGGATGGATATTCCGGCGAAGTAATCGCCCGGATGACGGTTGGTGAGCGGACTGATATCCAGAATGCCGTCACGTACCTGGCTGCGAATGATGATTATTCATTTTCATCAGTTCACTGGCAGCTGGATGCGGACTTTGGAGGAGTGGAGCGGGGGAGAACATTTGCCGCGTGGGCAGACCGCTGGTACAACCCCGGCATACGTGCACTTGTGGCCTGCTGGATGGACCGTATGCGAAACGGGGCCGTCCTTCGATGGTACCCTTTTCTCGATACCATGCAGGATCTTATTAACGGAAATCAGAGCAAACTGCGATGCGGGAGCGGCCATGCCAATTATGCAATTATGACCGACGGGAGCATTGCCCCCTGCCCGGTAATGGTCGGAATGAAGCACTATTACTGCGGCCACATTACGACGAGCACGCCGACCGGGCTCAAAACTGTCCCCATCACCGGGCCCTGTACGAACTGCGCCATCTTCGATTTCTGTGGAGGCCGCTGCCTGTACGCAAATATTCTTCATCCATGGTCCGAGGAGCAGCGGAAAATAGTGTGTGGGACGGTCGAGAATCTCCATAATTCGCTGCAGGAGGTTCTTCCCGAAGTGCAGGACCTCTTGCGTTCGGGAGTAATACTTCCCGTGGATTTCAATCATGAAAAGTTTAACGGGTGCGAAATTATCCCGTAACAGGGCCCTGATGCAGAAGATCGCCACAGGTTTGCATTTTCCAGCGTACTGCCATATACCCGGAATTCCATAGTGTTCCCACAGTTCGTGGACGGAACGGTAAAATTTTATCTTCTCCGGCCATCATTATCGTTCAATCCCCGATCATCATTACTCGGGCGGAGGGATTCGCATAACACTGGTCGTCTGTGCAAAAGACCTGGAGAAGCGGTACGGAGATCTGGCTGCCGTGGATCAGATATCCTTCGAAGTGCGCGAAGGAGAGGTCTTCGGTTTCCTTGGGCCTAATGGTGCAGGGAAAACCACGACGATGAAGATGATCCAGTGCGTCTCTCCCAAATCCGGCGGTACGCTTGAGGTGTTCGGAATGGATGTCTCAACGCATGAGCGTGATATCAAAAAAATGCTCGGTGTGCTGCCACAGGAAACCAACCTGGATCCCGACTTCACCGTGTATGAGAACCTGATGGTCTATTCCCGGTACTATGACATTCCCCTGCCGAAAGCGGAAGAAATTACCGCCAGCCTGCTCGATTTCATGCAGCTGACCGAGAAAAGGAATACGTCGATCGAACAGCTCTCCGGTGGGATGAAACGGCGGCTCCTCCTTGCACGTGCCCTCATCAATACCCCACGGCTGCTCATGCTCGACGAACCCACCGTCGGTCTCGACCCTCAGGCCCGTCACCTCATATGGGAGAAACTCAAAAGCCTGCAGGCGCAGGGAAACACCATCGTGCTTACGACCCACTACCTTGAAGAGGCGTCACGGCTCTGCGACCGGATCGTCATCATGGATAAGGGAAAGATTCTCGTGGAAGGCAATCCACAGGATCTTGTCCGTGACCAGATCGGATCGGAAATCGTCGAGGCGGAGAATACCCAGCCCGTCGTGGATTGCCTGAAGGGAATGAAGGCGACGTATGAGGTCTGGGACAACCGTGTTCATGTGTATACGGATAAACCAAAGGAAATTACCTCTGCCCTGCTGGACAGTTGCAAGGTTCGCAGTCTTACGGCACGGTCGGCAACGCTGGAGGATGTATTTCTGAAACTCACCGGAAGGACGCTGCGGGAGTGATAGCAATGGGGTACCTGACGATTCCGCAGATTTCATCAAATGCCTGGAAGGTCTGGCAGAGAAACAAAGACGTATTCATGAAAACGTACCGGGTGAATTTTCTTCCCCCCTTCCTCGAACCGATCCTGTACCTCCTTGCCCTGGGATTCGGCGTCGGCAACTACATCGATATCGTGGAGGGCGTCTCCTATGCACGCTTTATAGCGCCGGCTCTCGTCGCGATCACCATCATGAACGCATCATTCTTCGAATGCACCTATTCTTCGTACGTGCGGATGTATTACCAGAAAACCTTTGATGCGATCATTGCAACCCCTCTGTCCATCGAAGAGGTGATCACCGGCGAGATTCTCTGGGGTGCAACGCGGGCGGTCATCAATACTCTGATTATGCTCCCGGTCCTGTTCGCATTTGGTGTGGTTGACATACCCCTCTCGCTCCTGATGATACCGTTTGCATTCTTTGGCGGTCTCCTTTTTGCCACAACGGGGATGTGTTTTACGGCAATCACCCCCAGGATCGACTCGCTAAACCTGCCAACGTTTCTTTTTATCACACCGATGTTCCTCTTTTCCGGCACATTTTTCCCTCTTTCACTCCTGCCTGCCCCGCTTCAGTATCTCGCGCAGATCCTCCCGCTTACACACCTCGTTGCAGTCACGCGATCGCTTTCGCTTTCCCAGGTAGGACTTCCACTAGTTACCGGGCTCCTGTACACGGGAGTCGTTACCACCCTGCTGTTCGTAATCTCGATCAATCTGATGAAAAAGCGCCTCATTGCATAAGAGGGAATTCTTTTTTGTAGTGAGAAAAAAATTACAGTATACCGAAGTACCATGCCGGTCATTCACAGCCTTTTTACTCCGGACATCGAGAAACTACGCAGATCCGGCGATATTGAGGGATTAATCAGGATCCTCAGGAATCATGAAACGTCAGACCTGCGGAAAGTGGAGGTTGCTCTCATCTCCCTGGGAGAGCCATCCATCGGCCCGCTTATAGCAGCACTTCAGGATCCGGATCGCCGGGTGCGGGAAGTTGCTGTCGAAGCTCTCGGAGGATTGCGATCCCCGCTCGCAATCGGTCCTCTCATCGAAGCCTTGAAGGACGAAGAATGGCACATCCGTTTTCTCGCAACGCTGGGGCTTGTGGAAATGGGGAAGGAAGTGGTCGACGATCTTGTTTCGGCACTTGTGAATGAGGACCGGGATATCCGCCTGGGGGCAGCCTGGGCCCTGGGAGAAATTAAAGACGTTCGTGCGGTGATGCCCCTCATCCTGACCCTTGA
>JAJRCL010000041.1 GCA_028679035.1 Methanomicrobiales archaeon
ACCGCCTTGAGGAAAATCTCCTGGCCGTGTTCGGGAAGGGCACTCTGCACCGCTTCGGGAAGGTCTTTGATCATCTTGTAGGGAGGTGGCATTCCATCACCGCTACACCTACAGAAGAAGATATATAAAAAGGTGACTCCTGGCCGCATAATTAGCGAATCGGATTGCACACATTCTGTCAGATGCATCATTCTCTTCCTGTCGACCGATTAGAAACATCTGAATCGGTTTTCCGGAATGGGCACGTTCCATTTGACATACCACCGCAGGAAGGGGGAATGGTTTACCCGGAACGGGTATTCTGCTGCCGGATTTCTGATCCAGTATCCTGTATCGACGTTGATACTCCAGCTCGACTGAACACGAGAAAGTATATTGACGAAAATCATGAAGCTCTGTGTGTCAGTGTTCTGCTTGTTATTGGAATGCATTGATGGATGATGTATATGGTAAATCCAGGAAAAGAAACCAAAATCCAGGGCTTATTTAAAAAAGAAAGCGGGAAACGCCTGAATACCGGAGAAATGGCCCATTTCCTTGAAAGCATCATTACGAATGCTAAATTATGGATGTCTTTTCTGGATTTGAAAGGAAATATCCTGATTTGGAATCTGGCCGCCGAGGAGATCACCGGATATTCAGGCGATGAAGTCCTCGGCCGGAATACCGTCTGGCAGCTCCTGTATCCTGACCCGGAATATCGTAAACAGGTTACAAAAACTATCGTTGATATCATCAGTAAAGAAAAATATCTCGAAAATTTTGAAACCTGCGTATGCACGAAACAGGGAGATTTGAAGAGAATCTCCTGGAATACCCGCGAAATGAAAGACGATGTCGGAAACCGGATTGGTTATATCGTCATCGGAGATGATATCACCGAAATCGCCGGGGCAAAGCAGGAACTGAAGAGGTTTGCCGAATTCCGGGAGAGCATTATCATCAATGCAAAGCTCTGGATGATGTTCCTGGATAAAAATAACAATGTTACCTTGTGGAATAAGGCGGCAGAGGAAATCACCGGTTATACCACAGACGAAGTAATCGGCAACGCGAAAATTTGGAAATGGATTTATCCCGATGAGCAGTACCGGCGTCAGATCACCAAAAAAATCATTGATATTATTCAGAATAAGAAATACCTGGAGAATTTTGAGACCAGGGTTCTGACGAAACAGGGGCAGATACGGGAGATCTCCTGGAACACCCGTGAACTCACTGGTGACAACGAAGAACACCTCGGGTATATCGTCGTGGGAAACGATATCACCGATAAGGTCAGGGCAAAAAATGAGATCAAAGAACGCGAGGAATTATTCCACGGGATTGCCGCAGCCGCAAACGAGGCTATCGTTCTTATCGATCAGAACGGTCTGATACAGTTTTGGAATGCAGCAGCGGAAAGAATATTCAACATGACGTCCGCAGATGTCATGCAGAAGAATTTTTTCTCTCTCTGTTCTATCGATCCCTATACTGAAGAAGATAAAAATGCATTTAACACATTTTTCACCGCTAACACCGGACCGTTTACAGACCGACAGCGCGAGATGAAGCTGAAGCGATTTTCCGGTGATATATTTCCTGCCGAACTATCACTGTCCCCGGTACAGATCCACGGAGCCTGGTCTGCGATCGCGATCATCCGTGACATATCCGAACGCAAAAAAGCGGAGAAACAACGTGTAATCCTGTCGGAGATCGTTAAGTCCTCGAGCGATGCGATCATCGGTCTCGCACAGGATGGAAGAATCATTAGCTGGAACCTGGGTGCAAAGAAAATTTTCGGGTACAGCCAGGGAGAGGTCATCGGCCAGAACTTCAACCTCCTCATTCCACCGGATAAGATCGAGGAACAGTCAGAAAATCTGGAAAAAATCACGAAGGGAGAGCACATCTCCCACTATGAAACGACCGTCGTGGAAAAGTCGGGTGATCAACGGGTGATCGATCTTGCGATTTCCCCGGTGAAGGACAGTGAAGGGACCATCAGCGGGGCGTCATTCATTGCACGGGATCTCACACGGGAGAAGAAACTTACCCGGGAGATCATAACTTTTATCAAGGAGACGGCAATGCGGCTGAAAACACCAGTTGAGGTAGTCGAACAGAACATTGCGGCACTCCTCGAAGATCTGGAAAATGGGGAAACCGATCGGCATGAGCTGGCACTCCAGTTGCGGCTACAGGTGAAGAATATGGAACAGATACGGCGGAATCTCCGTGACCTGAACGCTGCAATTGTGGAAAATTTCGAAGAGGTCAGCCCTGCCTCGAAAAAATTCCTCTCAGAGTAGGTGATACCATTGGAATTTTCCGTTCAAGAACTCGATAAACACGACCTGTTCCTCGTGATGTCCTCCCCGTCGGCGATTCGAAAGAAAAACATTGACCTTATCAAAATCATTATCGGGAATAATTTTTACGTTGTAGTCATTACTGCAAACCAGCCATACGATATACTGAAAAAGAGTTATGAGAAAAGTGGGATTCCATTGGAAAAAATCTTTGTTATTGATACAATAACCCGGTACGCGATGGGACAGGAGACCCCGGCGGTGAAAAACTGCCGGTTCATCAATAATCCGGCGAACCTGACCGATATCGGTATTGCTACAACGGAAATGCTGAAGGAACTGCAGGGGAAAAACGTTTGCCTGCTCTTTGATTCCGTCAATGCCATGCTGATTTACATTTCTTCGCAGAACATTACCAAATTCATTCACTTTGTGACGAGCAAATTACGATTGCTGAACTTTGCAGGAATCTTTCTTGCCGTCGAAAAAGGGCTGGATCCGGATTTGCTGGTACAACTGACCACATTTGTGGATGAAGTGATCGATTTCGATGAGGTCCCTGCCATCATTCCCGAAACACAACCTCCCAAATAACCGATCGTCCCCTCCAAAATCGATTGAAAACCGTCATCCAGGCGGATTTCCGGAACATCGGCCCAAAATACTGCACATCAGGCCGATGCAATCAGGGCGGGACAAAATATGAAGTGAAAATGACCTGTTCGGAGGATCCGTCGCTATACACAACCTGGACTGAGCGCGGTTTATCTGGTCCGGGACAATCTATCTGCAGGGTACTGCCGATTTTCCAGGACGTTCCGGTCCCTCCGCTTTCAGGGATAATGGAAATCCGGTTCCCGGGTATCGCCTGGCCGTTGACCCGGACCAGAATACTTTCCAAGCCGATTGCATCCCCACCGTTATTTTTCACAAGAACCTGGGTACTTGTATTTTCAGCGCTTGCGCTGACGTGGGGAAGTGCCTGCGGGAGCGGCTGGGAAACCACAACAACCCCTATCAGGGTAACGCCCAGTCCAACCAGCCCTATGAGCAGAATTGCCCCGATAATGTCAGAAACGGCGGATTCATCCATCATAGCTGTGAAAATTCACGATAGGCAATAACCGGATATTCCTTCTATGGTAGATCGGTATGCAATCATTTCAATGTTTTCCCGGACGGTTCGGTGATTATTTCCCGTATCCCTGCAGAAGGGACCGGTTCTACGGTTGCACAGAGAGGAGAAGCGGTACCTGCTGGACATCAAGATCAATATTGAATCCGGAAATGGTTGGTTCGCCATTGATGGTGAGGGTGCATCTTCCTCCGGCCACGGTTGGCGGGGATATCCATGCCACCGGAACATTATATGGAGGTTCGCTCCACATGGTTCGCATCTGACTGAATGTAGTATTCCACATCTGGGCACTTTCTGGATCCGTATCGATGGATATGGTTACAGCCCGTGCGTTGGGAATGCCCTGTGCCAGTGGGAAAGGCCGCTTTGGCGACGAGATCTGCGATTGCACCTGCACCGATGTTGTACCCCCGACCGTGCCACTCCCGAGGATGGCTGTGTCTGTGATCCGCACAATAGCGATACTGTTCCTTCCCCGTGTTACCGTGATAGCGGGGGACAGAATCACGGTCTTTCCATCGTCCTGTTCAAGAAATACCCCTCCCAACTGATAGAAATACGTCTGGGAAATCCAGTACGCATTACCGGAACGGAATTCAAGGCTTCCGAGAGGATGGGGATAGGATGTCGCACCGGGGATCAATACGCCCGTAAGCGGAGCTCGAACGTATCCGTAATTCGTACTCGCATCCGATAGCCATGAAGCGTATGATACACTGCTGAAGGAAACCGGATAGGTTAGAGAAGTTTCGATGCCGTACGCCGGATCCCATAAATCCATCCGGTACGTCGACCCTTTCGTGATGTTTTCGGCCACGATCATATTACGGAATGTATCAATCCCGTTTTTATTGACGGAAATAAGCAGGTCGGTCTGGTAATTGGATCGGGACGTACTGACGCGGTCAACGCGGGGTGTGGCATTTATTTGAATAATCGTGCGCTGGGCAGGATCATCCACTGAAAAAAGATCGATACGGATTCCGGTTGATTTGGGAATAGCGGAATTTGCCACATTCAGCCCAAAAAGCGCCTGAGGCGGACTCGAGCCGGTGGAAATATTCCGATAGAGGTGTGCCGGCCTGCTGTACAGAACCGAAACATTCGGCAGCGTGTTCCCCGTACCGGAGGTCATCTGCAACGCATCAGCATTGATCGTAATGGCCCCGGCATGTGCTGTAGAATTAATCGTCACCGAACCTGATGAACCGAGAGGCGAAAGGACCGGAATACTATAGAAGGAACTGGAGGAACGCGTCGCAGACTGGGATCCAAGATCAAAGGTAGTGGCAAAGTCGGAATCCACTGTGCCACTGATCACGAGAGAATCGACTGCCATTTTATAGTGGATCATTTCTCCTTCTACCGATTCCATATGGTGTATTTCGGCCTCCCTCCCCTGCAGAGGAACGACGTACACGACGTACAGGGACATAATTACCATCAGAAGGGCGAGGATAAGAACAAAACCAATAATCTCAGAAAGTGCATTCTCACGATTCTGCGCGTGCATAGGAGATAAGGAAAAATGGGGTTGGACGCGATATAAAGTGATTCATTGAAGGCCTCGTGATGAGCGATGGAAGTCGATCCGTGCGGACGTATCACGAACTTCGGTAGGATTGCACAGCTCGGACCAATGGAAAATCTGTGCTATGCTCTTTCATTGAAATGGGTGCGTCAGCGTGGTTCGGGGGAAGATATTTTTCGGGGATAATTGCTGTTGGAACGATCCCGATGAGCATCGAAGAAAAAGTCAGGATCAGATTATGATGTTAAACAGGATAAGAGAAGCGATGAGCATGACGGTTGCGTGCTTGAGCCCTGCCCCGAGAGATGATTCCCCCATCTGCCCGGCGATGAGACCGGAAAAGAATGCCTGGACAAGGCAGGCGTGGTACATAATCCGGTGAAACGTCTGGATCGAGACCGAGTTTATCCCGGCAAACGCTCCTTCAGAAGGCATGCCCTCCGTCCCAATTGATGCAAGCACCGGAAGGAATTGGGTACTCAGCACTGCAACGACAAAGAGGAACACAAAGAACGCGAGGTACACGATTGCAGAATAAATGAACATTTCAGAAGAGCGTTCACGTTTCAGGGTATCCGACATCTTTGCATCGTTTGCCGCGATAGCCAGAACTTCGCCGATCGAGCCGCTCATCTCGCTGGCCTTGGTGATAAGGGTAACACTCCGGGCGATATTCGGGGTCGAGACCCGCTGTTCGAAACGCATGAGGGCGTCGGAAAAGTTTGCCCCCCAGTCCATGTCACGCTTGATCCGGCGAATCTCATAGGTAAGAAGGCCAAGATTGGTATGGACCATAATGGATATCGCCTGTGCGATGGTGAGTCCGACTTTGTTTATCCCCGCCATACGATCGAGAAAATCCGGAATGAGTGCTTCAATGCCGGCCACATGACGTTTCCAGATTTCAAAAAAGACTCCGTAGGGAATAGTCACAATCAGGACGGCAATCACGATGTGACTGTCTATCAACGCGATATGGGCCTCTGGATCCGGCACTGGCGGTGTTATAAGGAAAATGCCAGCAAGGTACAGGACTGCCACCGGGATGGTAATGTACAGCGTGCGGTTGAAGTTTGTTGAAAACCACAGGAAAGGGTGCCGGAAAAATTCCCGAAGAGATCTCAAGCGATCGTACCGCACCAGCGTTTCAAAGAATTCTTTTTCATCTTTCTTTGAGACAATTGGCACTTCCGCATATTCTTGAAGCAATTTTACCTGGGTATAGTGCTGGACGCGCTCCGTCTTAATTGAAATCATATCGATCAGGACGATAAATGCGATAGAGCCGATCGGGAGAAGGATGTACGTGATAAGGGTCATCTGGGAAATGACACCGCTCCCAATCATACCCATCACAACCATGATGATGATAAGGAAGAGTGGTCCGGCGACAAAGAGGGCTACATACCCCTCAGCAACGAGGGATAAAAAATTCAGGAATTGTTTCTGCTCAAACCGGGCCTCTTCCTGGTACAGCCGGACCCGTCCCGCGAAGAATTGTGCCAGGTCCCCACCACTTTCGATGATCGATACCATATCTTCAAGAAATTGCTTGAGCTTTTCAGAGGGCGTTGTCTCCATCAGGTGACGGACTGCATGGATTACATCATTTCCGAAAAAATCAGCGTCCCGCACGATCTGCCGGAATTCGACTGCAATCTCACCATAAATATGGGAATTCTCCGAGAGGGAACGGAATATGACCATGAGCTGGGCACCGCCCTTGCGCATGGCGTACATGTATGCGACCGCGTTGTGCAGGGTCAGGTTAATCCGGTTCGCCCGGTTTTTCTTCTGTAACCCCGGATATTTCAGTGCAGCAATATAGGTGAGCTGACACATAAGGAGAAACAGAAAGAGGGGTACGAGGATCTGGGGAGACAGCACACTCTCCAGAAGCGATCGTCCCGTCTGTGCCTGCGAGGCCGTTGCAGACCCCGAAAGCAGCACGCCCAGAATTCCATATCCGAGGAGCGCAAACAATATGCCGGCACAGAGGGAGAAGATAAGCGCTCTCGAAAGGTAGCGTTCGAGGGTGATCCCCAGCCGGGCAGAGATCAGGTCTGCCTCAAACTTCTGGAACCGCACCGGATCCCGGATGACCCACCGCCGGATAAAAGAATGTACCTTCATGTAAGAATTTTCGAGAGATCGCCCATTTCCTGGAGCACTTTCGCAGGTTCAATGTTATACGCCTGGAATATTCTGGCAACCCTGACATAATCCTTGATTCCCTGCTTCTGCAGCGCCTCGAGAATCCGTTTTCTCGTTGCAATCTCCTGTGAGAGTTGCTCCCTGCTCCATCCCCTCTGCTCAGCGATCTGGGTGTACACCTGGGATCGACCCGTGTAGGTGAATGCATCCTTGACTGGATCGTATTCGAAGACGTTGTTCACCCGGACATTTGCCGTTCCAGGGTCGATTCCGGCTATCTCGACGATTTCCAGAGCTCGCCGGATGCGTTCCGTCCCGCGGTAGACAAGGGCCTGGACACAGACGATATTGAGCGCCTGGAGCATGTTTTTCGGAACATTCAGCGGTTCGCTTTCCAGCCGGTGGATTGCGGCGTCCACACTGCCGGCGTGCATTGTCGAGAATGTCGTATGACCGGTATTCATCGCCTGAAATAGCGTCTGAGCTTCTTCCCCCCGTACTTCGCCGACAAGGATGTACTCCGGGCGTTGACGCATTGCAGACCGGAGCAGGTCGAACATCGTGATAACGTTAGCACCTTCTGCGACGGCCTCCCGGGTAACGCTCGCGATCCAGTTTTCATGGTGCAGCATAATTTCCCGTGTATCCTCGATGCTCACTACTTTGGCGACCGGGGGAATAAAGAGGGAAACGGCATTGAGGGAAGAGGTCTTTCCTGAAGCGGTTCCCCCGATGAAAAGCAGGCTTTTATTGTTCTCGATTGCGAGCCAGAAATATGCCAGCGCTTCTGCATCGAAGGTCCTCATCTCCATAAGGTCAACAGGAGAGAACGGCTCTCCGCGGAATTTCCGTATCGTAAACGAAGTCCCACGGGTTGTTATTTCCGTCCCGAGGGTGAGCTGCAGTCGTGAACCGTCGGGGAGCGTCGCATCGAGCATCGGCGTACCCATGGAAATATGTTTTCCCGATCGCTGGGCGAGACTGATCGCGAGGGAATTCAGATCCTCCTCATGAAACATTATATTGGTACGGATATTCCTGAATTTCCGGTGATACAGGAAAATAGCAATCCGGTTTCCATCGCAGGAAATATCCTCGAGATTTGGATCTTTCATCAGGGGCTCAATCCGACCCCATCCGATAAAATTACGGATCAGGTAGTAGTCAAGCCGGAAAAGGCTGTCAGTCCCGGGAACAACCCCGTACTCGTCCAGCAATCCCGCCACCTTTTCCCGGACGAGTCCGGTCCGGTCTTTGGAAAGATCACTGTCCGCGAGCACAAGGTAATTGCGCAGATCGCTGTGCACCCGTTCGAGCAATTCATGCTCAAATGTCGTAAGTGCCGGTTCAAAGAGCAGATACTCGTTCTGCCCGGTCTTAGTATTCAGCGCAATCACGACAAGGGATCGTCCAGGATCGACCCAGTACCGTTCAATCTCGTTATAGCCATCCGGTACCGATGCCTGCACAAGGGGTCCGTGCTGTGCAGCGTCGTATGCCGTGATGGCAGTTTTTTCCTTGTTCCAGGGGAACCGGTACCGGGGGATGGTATCCATTTTCTGTTTCCGGGAACTGAAAAATGGGGTGGTATTCATGCGATCATGCACCCGTGCTGTCCTGCGGTGCAGGAGAGACAGAACTAATTAAACAATTGGAGTGAATGTATAATACGTTGTGGTTATTTCATGCAAATATCGCATTTTCTTGCATGAATTGACCTCATTTGCGTCTCAAACATATCCAAAAACGGACTCTCATGGAAACCGGACCTGTTATGAAGGAAAATGCAGTGCGACTTATGCCCACCGGGATCTCGTCCCTTGACCCGGTGATAGAAGGAGGAGTGCCGCCGGGAACGCTGGTACTTCTTCTTGCCGAGATCGGGGCCGGAAGTACCGAATTTGTATACAGCTCCATGTTGAATCTCTCTCTCCGCACCCGGAATCCTTCCGGTGATCAGTCCGCGATGCCAGCAGCGATCCGTTATCTGACCATAACAAAAATGAAGGAAGATATCGAGCGTGAGATTACCCTTTCATTTCATCCGGACCTTGCCCGGGGCCTTGAAGGCGTAACATTCGAAGATCTTTCATCCCATTATTTCGAGGCACGGGTGGTTCCGGTCGAATGGTACTCCCAGGCGAATCTGGTTGAACGGCTTCAGAAAAGAAAGGAACATGGAGACATTCTTACCGATCTGGCAACACGGCTCAATACGAGCAAGCACCGGAGTCTGGTGATACTGGATTCCCTTACTGATATCGCAGTCCAGTACGCCAGTACCGAAAACTGGAATGAACTTACGGCATTCCTCCGGGGACTCCAGCGGGTTGCAAAGGAATGGAACTGCACACTGTACCTTCTTCTCACGCGGGGCATACTCGATCCCCAGAAAGAACGGGAAATTGCCGATACTGCAGATGCTGTAATCCTGTTCCGGTGGGAGGAGACATCTGCAGCGAGAAGGCAGCGGATAATGTATTTTGAAAAATTCCGCGGGTTAATGCCTCATCTCGAAGAAAAAGATCTAGTGAAATTCGCGGTACGAATCTCTTCCGCGAACGGGTTTGAAGTAAGCAACATTCGGGTAGTGGTATGATCGCAGAACGCGTTAAAATGGGAATTCCGGGCCTGGACCGGATGATGGGGGGCGGACTGATCCCCGGAACCATTAACGTGATCGTCGGATCCTATGGTACCGGAAAGACCACCTTCGCAACCCAGTTCTTATGGGAAGGGCTGCAGCAGGGGGAAAAAGCCATATATATCAGCCTTGAGGAAAATGAGGACCGTATCTATGCGTATATGGCCGAGAAGGGCTGGGATATTGAAAAGTACCGGGGCGTGGCCCTCACCGTCCTGAAATTCGTCCCCTACGATTTCAACCTCGCCATCAACAGCATCAAAAATGAACTTCCCGTACTGATCAGGCAGATCGGAGCAACCCGTGTTGTTGTAGACCCGATCTCGCTTTTTGAAGACCTTTTTGACACGGCAGCAACCCGGCGTCAGGAAATGTTTCGTTTCGTCGATAACCTGCGTACCCAGAACTGCACGATCCTTATGACGAGCGAAACCGACAAAGACGACCCGTACTCCAGCCGGCATAACCTGATCGAGTATCTTGCAGACACGGTCATCCTGCTCCGGTACGCCCGTTCCGATGCACAGACCGATGTGCACCTCACGCTCGAAGTAGTAAAAATGCGCAGGAGCGCCCACTCACGTGAAATCAAACCGTATGAGATCCAGCAGGACGGGGTTCTCGTTTATACCGATGCGAACGTTTTTTAAAAATTTTTACCCAGTGGATTGCTTCCTCATCCCTGAGGGGGAGACATTCCATGGCAATCTTTCAAACCTCTCCGGGGATTTCTCTTGATTATACAACAGATCTTCCTTATTCCTTTACCGCGATTGCCTTGAAAAACGTATAACAGAACACCCCATCCGGGTCCGCCGTACGATACAGGTCCCTGATGCCCTGTTCCCAGTCTTTCTTTTTCACCAGATCCGCTTGCACCGCAGCGGTTCCCACTCCTTCCACCATAGCGATAAAAGTACGCCGGGTAAAACCTTCGACGAGATTGGGACGCGAGGAATCAACATACACCATTCGCGGACTGACGTGCACATTCGGGAAATCCGCGTGGACCAGGAGCGGAAAGAGTTGTCGTCCGATCCGGGCATTCCCGCCCGCCTGCTGTTGCAGC
>JAJRCL010000222.1 GCA_028679035.1 Methanomicrobiales archaeon
CAGCCCGGCCAGACTTGCCCAGGGATTGAACTGGGCATCACCCGCGTACCCGAACCGGATAAGGTCGTTTGCATAGGTCAGCGGTGAGAACAGAGCGACGCTCTGCCCGATGGGTGGCATCGAGGAAATGGGAATGAAGACACCACTGATGAAAATCAGGGGGAGACGGACCACGTTGAGAATGGACATCACTTCTCCCACGTTTTCGGTCGGGTACGAGGCAAAAAGGGTTCCCATCGTCGCAAACAGAAATGCTGTGAGCATGATGGACAGTACCAGCCAGAGCGGATGCAGGATCGGAGACGGGAAGAGGATAGCCCCGATGAGGATCGGGAGCAGGGCAATACCGATGCTGTAGAGAAATCCGCTGATGCTTTCGCCGAGAACGATTGTGGAGATGCTGATGGGTGCCGAGAGCAGGCGGTCAAAGGTCTTCATCCGGCGCTCGATGGGAATCGAGACCGGCTCGATCGTGGAGGCGGAGAAGAGCAGGGTGATAGCGATGAGACCGGGAATCAGGGTACCGGAAGGGGAACCGCGCCCGGAGGCAAACGCAAGGAACATGAATACCGGAAAGAGCAGCCCGGCCATGATGATATTCGGTTTGATGTAGTACGTTGTGATGTCTTTTCGGGCAATCGCCCAGGCTGCTCGCAACTCACTCGTCATCCGTGCCGCACTCCAGGTCATGGCGTTTCCTCCCGCCGGCGGGCCGGTGTGGGGGTTAGCCCGGTAAGCCGGATAAATACATCTTCCAGGCTCGGGCCGAGCGTCACCAGCGACAGAATCTTCAGGTCCCTGGCCTTCGCATAGTCGACGATTGCTGGCAGGGTCCGGGAGGGATCGTCAGTGTATATCCGGAACTTGTCCCCTTCTTTCTGCACCGAGTTCACGAGAGGAAGGGCAGAAAGGTCCCCGTTGAAATCCGGAAGTATCCGGTCGAAGGCGACTTCAATGGACTGGGAGCTCTGGATCGTTTTTTTCAGGCGTTCCGGCGCGTCAATGGCAGCGATCCTCCCGTGGTTCACGATAGCCACCCGGTCGCAGAGGATATTTGCCTCCTCGATGTTGTGCGTGGTGAGAAAGACCGTTACGCCATCGGCATGCAGGTCGGTGATCACCTGCCGTATGATGAGGTTACTCTGGACATCAAGCCCGGAAGTCGGTTCGTCGAGGAAAAGGATCTTAGGCGAATTGATGAGTCCCATCGCGAGGGTCAGGCGCCGTTTCATCCCTTTCGAAAATCCGTGTACTTTGTCCAGTCTTCGTGCGGAAAGGTCAAAAGTCTCCAGCAGCTCGCGGGCTTTATCCTCGCAGGCAGATCGGGGAACGTTATAGAGATCTCCGGTGAAAAGCAGGTTGTCCCAGGCGGACAGGTCGTCGTAGACGTTGGAGGTTTCCGGAACGATGCCCAGCTCGCGTTTGGCCTCCCAGGTCTCTTCCTGGATGTTGTGCCCGGAAATGAAGGCATTTCCCCCGGTCGGGCGGGTTATTCCCGTGAGTATCCGTATGGTCGTGGTTTTCCCGGCCCCGTTCGGACCGAGGTACCCGAAAATCTCTCCTTTCTGTACAGAGAAACTGACCGAATCAAGGGCCTGTACCGGGCCATAGCTCTTGGACAGGTCCCGGGTTTCGATCGCATGCATCAATCAGGGAATGCATGTGAAGATTAAAAGATACCGCTCGTAGCGAAAGTTTGGATTGCTGGTCTTTCTTCAGCGCCGGAGAAGGAGAATATGGCGTGTCAGGCTTTTGTGCACCCGCTGCGGATGGAACTGCGCGATGGAAAGGACCTGTTCAACAATCGGACGGATATCCTGGTGGGTAACCACGACGGCAAACCGATCCGGTGCCAGAACCCGGCGGATTTCTGCAAGGGACTCGGTGTAGAGCGATTCCATGCTGCGGGCGGTAATGGACGATGACTGGCCATACGGGAGATCGGTGACAACCGCATCCATGCAGCAGTCCTGTACCGGGAGCATGGTCGCGTTGGCAAGGAAAAATTCCCCGGCAGGAACATTCGCCCGGGATCCTGCCACCATGTACGGGTCGGCATCCCCGCCGACAACTTGTGCCCCGATGAGGTCGGCTTCGATCAGGATCCCCCCGGTCCCGCTGAAGGGGTCGAGCAGCAGCTGTCCGGGACGCACCCGGGAAAGGTTGACCAGTGCACGTGCCGTGCGGGGGAGCATTACCCCTGGGTGAAAGAAAGCCCTGCGCAGCGGGGTGCGATAATTGAACGCTCCGCGATCGAGAGTGACCAGTAATTTTCCGATATAGCACCGGTCTTCGCTGATGACAACACGGATTTCACAGTCCGGCGCCTGAAGGTTCACTATCCCGGTGATCCGGTCGCCGATCATCCGCTCCAGCTCCTGGCGCGGGGGAAGATCAGTGGACGGACCATGAACAAGCTTCACCCGCACCGCAAACGTGCCCGATGGTGCGATCCCGAGATCCCGTATCAGATCAATCAGGGATTGCACATCAGCGTTGCATTCCCCCAGGTACCGGGATGCACGGTGGGTGAGTGCGAGCCGGGCAATCGTTTCTGGTACTTCGACTTCGGCAACGGCCACCTGGTTGCGGTGATCAATGACTCTGCCGATACAGGCAAGCTCCGCACGGGGAAGGGTCGGATGTTCACCGGAGAGCTCAAAGAGGATCAGCATGGTCTTATTACGTTCTGATGGTGCAGTATGAAGGATTCTACGGAAGGAATGATTAATCCCCTGCTATGACGTTCCTTTCCGTCAATCGTGAAATCAGAAATCTTCGATACGATCCTCATTTCTGCCGAACGTCTGGAAAATAAAGGGAATGTTTGAGTACTGCAGAAAGACTGGAGGAAAAATGCTCAGGTCGTCATCGGGGCCGGATCCCCGAATCCCTGCATAAATTCCTTCAGCTTGTCGAAGAACCCTTTCTGGGTCTCAACGACTTTTTGGCCGGCAAAGAACTCCCGGAGCAACTTTTCCTGATTGTCGGTGAGCTTATCCGGGATCTTGACGACGACCTTAACCAGTTCGTCCCCCTTTCCCCGGGCGTTCATGCGGGTCATCCCCTGCCCTTTCAGCCGGAACACGGTATGACTCTGCGTCCCTTTGGGGATCTTGAGTTTGGCTTTTCCTGTAATCGTCGGGACTTCAATCTCTCCACCGAAAACTGCAGTTCCGAGGTCAACTATCGCCTTGCAGAAGAGGTCGCTGGCATTACGCTCGAAGATGGGATGTTCCTTGACGTGTACGACGATGTAGAGGTCTCCCGGGTTTCCTCCCTTCTCCCCCGGTGCTCCTTCGCCGCTGACCCGCAGATACTGGTCGTTATCGATACCTTTGGGTATCGTTATTTCGATTTTTTTCATTTTATCGACCCTGCCCTGTCCCCGGCAGTTTTCGCAGGTCTTCGTAATCTGTTTACCGCTGCCCCGGCACCGCGGACAGGTCATAACGTTCACAAACTGGCCGAAGGGAGTTCGCTGGGACTGGCGTATCTGGCCGGCACCTTTGCACTGGGGACACTCCTTGATGAACCCGGGTGCGGCACCGCTTCCCTTGCACGTCGGGCATTCGGCAAACGAGGGGATCTCGATCTTCCGGGTAAGCCCTTCGTACGCTTCTTCAAGGGAGATCTCGATATCATAGCGCAGGTCCGCCCCGTCACGCCGATGGCTCCGCCGGTCAGATCCGGAAAAAACATTGAAGATATCACCGAATCCGAAATCGCGGAAAATATCCTCATAGTTCGCGGAACGGGCACCGGAAAAGTCTCCGGGTTTGAAGGCGGAATGCCCGAACTGATCGTACTGGTTCTTCTTTGCGGGATCGGAAAGGACCTGGAAGGCCTCGTTGACCTCCTTGAATTTCTCCTCGGCTTCTTTATTCCCCTGGTTCAGGTCCGGGTGGTACTTGCGTGCCAGCTGCCGGAATGCCGCTTTGATTTCGTCGGGGGATGATTCCCGCCCGACGCCGAGAACCTCATAGTAGTCCTTTTTTTCCATTCAGCACCGGATTATTTTTCGTCCTCGACTTTGAAATCGGCGTCAACCGCCTCATCTTTTCCTTTTTCTTCCTTCCCCTCCGGTTCACCTGGCCCTTTCGCAGCAGCCTCTTTGGCCGCCTGTTCCGCGGCATACTTTTTGGCTGCTTCCTCATAGATGGCCGTTCCTGCTTCCTGCAGTACCTTCTGGAGGTTCTCGGTCTCTTTCTTGATCCGGTCGATCTCCTTGCCTTCGAATGCTTCTTTCGCACTCTTCAGTGCCGCTTCGACCTTGGTCTTCTGGTCAGCATTGAGTTTATCGCCGATATCCGCGAGGGTCTTTTCCGCGGTATAGATGAGGGTGTCGGCATCGTTACGGATCTTGACCTCTTCCTTGCGTTTCCGGTCCTCTTCTTCGAATTCCTTTGCCTGGTTGACCATCTTCTCCACGTCTTTGTCCGACAGCTTCGTGGAGGCGGTGATCGTCATTTTCTGTTCTTTACCGGTGCCCAGGTCCTTTGCGGTAACGCTCAGAATGCCGGAGGCATCGATATCAAACGTGACTTCGATCTGCGGGATCCCGCGGGGGGCCGGAGCGATTCCGACAAGGTTGAACTGTCCCAGGCTGATGTTGTCGGTCGCCATGGTACGTTCCCCCTGGAGGATATGGATGGTCACTGCCGTCTGGAAATCAGCGGCTGTCGAAAAAACCTGGGTTTTCTTGGTCGGGATCGTCGTATTGCGCTCAATGAGCGGGGTCATGACCATACCCAGTGTCTCGATACCGAGGGTCAGGGGCGTAACATCAAGGAGGACCAGGTCCTTGATCTCGCCACCGAGGATAGCCCCCTGGATTGCGGCTCCGATAGCGACGCATTCCATCGGGTCGACTCCGCGTTCCACCTTCGTTCCGATGTGGTCTTCGATGAACTTCTGGACGATCGGCATCCGTGTGGGGCCGCCGACGAGGATTACTCTCTTGATATCGTCTTTCGTGAGTTTTGCATCATTAAGGGCCTGTTCAAAGGGGCGGATGCAGCGGTCGATAATCGGGTGGATCAGCTGCTCCAGCTTCGCACGGCTCAATTTGAGGGACAGGTGCTTGGGACCTTCCTTGTCTGCGGTGATGAACGGCAGGTTGATCTCGGTTTCGAGTACGGTGGACAGTTCGATTTTTGCTTTCTCCGCTGCCTCACGGACCCTCTGGACCGCCATCGTATCCTTCCGCAGGTCGATCCCTTCCTGCCGTTTGAATTCGTCAGCGATCCAGCCGATGATCGCGTTATCCATGTCGGTACCGCCGAGCTGGGTATCGCCGCTAGTCGAAAGGACGGTAAACGTGCCGCCACCGAACTCCATAATCGTGACGTCGAGAGTACCGCCACCGAGATCGAAGACAAGGACCTTCTGTTCCCCGCCCTTGTCAAGGCCGTACGCCATCGATGCAGCGGTTGGTTCGTTCACCAGGCGCACCACATCAAGTCCGGCGATTCTGCCGGCATCCTTTGTTGCGGTCCGCTGGTTGTCGTTGAAATATGCGGGAACAGTAATGACCGCTTTCTTTATTTCCTCGCCCAGGTACGCCTCAGCATCCCGCTTGATTTTCTGGAGCAGGAAACCGGAAATCTGCTGTGGGGTATAGTCCTTACCATGAATATGGTAGACATGGTCGGTGCCCATTTTCCGCTTTGCCGCCATGACGGTCCCATCCGGGTTGCTGACGGCCTGCCTTCGTGCGGGCTCCCCGATGAGGAGCTGACCATCCTTCGTAAATGCGACAACCGACGGAAACATCTTGCCCGCGACTGTCGCTCCCTCTGCGGAAGGGATGATCGTGGGTTTGCCGCCGAGCATAACTGCTGCCTGGCTGTTGGATGTCCCGAGGTCAATACCAATAATTTTTTCCTTCGCCATAGTTATTCTTCCTCTGAAAGCTGTGTTTTCTGCGCAATCTTTACTTTTGATGCCCTGATCACTTTTGTTCTGACCATGTAGCCGCTCTGATACACTTCGAGAATGGTTCCTTCCTTCAGGTCGCTCTCCTCTCTGCAGAGGGCTTCGTGGTAGTAGGGGTCAAATTGTTTTCCAAGAGCCTCGATACGGCGCAGGCCATGCTGTTCCAGAATATGAAATACTTTTTTCTGGAGCATCGCCAGACCGTCGCGCTCCCGTGAGGAGGGGAGATCCCGGAGTGCGGACTCATAATCGTCCAGGATCGCGAGAAAATCAGTAATCAGGTGTTCAGTCGCAAACATACCGCTCTTCTCTTTTTCCCGTTCCATGTTTTTCCGGTAATTGTCAAAATCTGCGACAACCCGCATATAACGGTCGCGAAGCTCGGCACAATCCCTCCGGAGCTGTTCCTCCGCGAGATCGGTTTCTGCAGAAGCACCTGGTACTGGTTCCTCATTCACCTCCGCTGCATCCGGTTTCTCGTCCATGATCCCTATCACGCCATTATATTGGAATGTAGTTCTATATAATACTTTTTAAAAAACCATTGTGTAGGGACGAAAATACAGGACTATTCATCATTTGAAGTGATAATTAAACGTAGAATCCATAATAAAACAAAATTTAATGAGTATAATAATATTCAGCCATGGAATGGTTCTCATATCATGAAAATTACCCGGCGTTACCCTATCCAATGGTTAGTGCGCTTCTGTATCGGTGTAGTCCGGATGTAACCGGGACACGAAAACCCAATCATCACCATCATAAGGGTTCATGACTAACTGGCTCCTATGAAAACGGCCTTGCTGTCGGTATGGGACAAACGCGGGCTTATCGATCTTGCCCGGGGACTCCATCGTGCTGGATTCACCCTGATGAGTTCCGGAGGAACGGGGAAGGCTCTTGCCGCCGCCAGCATTCCATTCCGGGAAGTCCAGGAATACACCGGATTTCCGGAAGTGATGGACGGGAGGGTGAAGACCCTGCACCCCCGCATCCATGGCGGACTTCTCGGCCGGCGGGGAGTCGACGATGAAGTTGCAGCGGCACTCGGGATCACCTATATCGATCTTTTGGTGGTGAATCTCTACCCCTTCGAAAGTAAAGCAAAGGAATCACTCCCGATCGATGACCTGATTGAGTTTATTGACGTCGGCGGACCTGCGATGATCCGTGCAGCGGCGAAAAATTTCCGGTATGTGACGGTCATCGTTGACCCGGAAGATTATCCCCGGCTTCTGGAAGAAATTGCCCGGGATGGCCCGGACCTGGAGAAACGGGAGATCTACGCTGCCCGCGCATTTGCCCGTACCGCAGCCTACGATGCCGCGATCAGCAACTACCTTCATGGAATCGGGAAGGCGTTTCCACCGGTATTCACCGCCCAGTTCCGGAACGGGCGATCCCTGCGGTATGGAGAAAATCCCCACCAGACAGCGGCTGTGTATGGGGAGACCGGAATCGCTGCAGCAGTCCCATTCCAGGGAAAGGAGATGTCCTACAATAACTACCTCGACCTGAATGCGGCATGCACCCTGCTCCGGGAATTCACAGAACCGTGTGCCGTGATCATCAAGCACAACAACCCATGCGGAGTTGCCATCGACACGGAGATCCGTGATGCATACGTGCGTGCACGGGAGGTCGATCCGATGGCGGCGTATGGATCGGTCGTCGCCCTGAACCGGTCGGTAGACGCTGCCATTGCGGAGGAGATCTGCAGCACGTACGTGGAAGTTATCACTGCTCCCGGATTTGACGACGCGGCAAGGGCAGTGATGCAACGGAAGGAAAATATGCGGGTCCTTCTGCTTCCGGAAGCGGTTGTGGATCAGGAACTGCGGAGCATCAGCGGCGGTGTCCTTGTGCAGCGCACCCCTTCCTACGAGGAGACGTGGGTCGTGAAGACGAAACGGGCGCCGGACGTCCGGGAAACCAGAGCGCTTTCCCTTGCATGGAAAGTCTGCGCCCACACCCGTTCGAACGCGATCATTCTCGCCGATGAAA
>JAJRCL010000042.1 GCA_028679035.1 Methanomicrobiales archaeon
CACGTTATCCGGATCGAAAAATAGCGTAATCGACTGCCGGATCAGTCGGGAAACAGAGGTAAAGGGTTTTAAGTCTGCGCCGGCCGAATATATACCAATGACCTCATTCCTGAAAGGGAAGACGATCCTGGTGACAGGAGGGACAGGGTCCTTCGGGCAGGCCTTCACGGAAATCCTCCTTCGGGAACATGATCCCTACAGCCTGCGGATCTACTCACGGGGAGAGCTGAACCAGATGCTCATGGCGGAGCGGTTCAATGATGAGGATCACCTGCGTTTTTTTATCGGCGATGTACGGGACAGCCAGCGGCTGCAGCGGGCGATGAACGGGGTCGATTTCGTCGTCCATGCGGCAGCGCTGAAGCAGGTGCCCGCCTGCGAGTACAACCCGATCGAAGCGGTCCGGACAAATATCGACGGAACGGTCAATGTGGTGGATACGGCAATCGATAACGAAGTTGAAAAAGTGATGATGATCAGCACCGACAAGGCGGTACATCCCGTAAACCTGTACGGTGCTACAAAAATGGTAGCGGAAAAACTCGCAGTCCAGGGAAATTCATATGCCGGGGAGCGGCCCACACGCTTCTCGTGCGTACGGTATGGGAATGTACTCGGTTCCCGGGGAAGTGTGATCCCCCTGTTTCTTACACAGAAAAAATCTGGTGAAATCACGATTACGGATGAACGGATGACCCGCTTCTGGCTTACGGTCCAGCAGGGTGCCCAGTTTGTCATCGACTGTCTCAACAGGATGGCGGGCGGAGAGATCTTTGTTCCCCGCATTCCCAGCATGCGGCTGACCGATCTTGCCGATGCGATCGCCCCTGAGGCCCGCAAACGGATTATCGGGATCCGTCCGGGAGAAAAGCTCCATGAGATCCTGCTGACCGAGGATGAAGCCCGTCACGGAAAGGCCTTTCCGGAGTACTATGTTATCGAACCCGAACACAAGTTCTGGAAGAAAGCGAATTCCCAGAACGGTCAGCCGCTTCCCGAAGGGTTCCGGTACACAAGCGATACCAATGACCACTGGCTCTCCGTAGAGGATATACGGAGAATGCTGAACAGCACATGAGTGCGTGAGGTATGCCGCGGCAGATCCCCTACGGGCACCAGTCCATTGATGCCGACGACATTGCTGCAGTCACCGACGTTTTGCACAGCGAATGGCTCACCACCGGGCCCCGTGTCCCGCAGTTCGAAAAAACCCTCTGCGATTTCACCGGTTCCCGTGATGCCGTCGCTGTCAACAGCGGCACGAGCGCACTGGATATCGCGGTAGCTGCGCTCGACCTTCCGCCGGGATCGGAAGTGATTACCACCCCGTTTACCTTTGCAGCAACGGCAAACGCAATTCTCTACAACGACGGCATACCTGTTTTTGCGGACATCACCGCAGACACAAGGAACATCGACCCTGAAGAAATCCGCAAAAAGATCACTTCCCGCACCCGTGCGATCATCTGCATGGATTATGCCGGCCATCCCTGCGAACTGGCGGAGATCCGATCGATTGCACAGGAACACAATCTCCGACTTATCGACGATGCATGCCACGCTCTCGGAGCTGAGTATAACGGAAAGCGGCTGGGGACATTCGCGGATATGACGATTTTCAGCTTCCATCCGGTCAAGCCCGTGACGACCGGTGAAGGAGGTGCAGTCGTCACCAATGACAGCACACTGGCTGGACGCCTCCGGCTGCTCCGGAACCACGGGATCGATCGGGACGTCCCTCACTCCCCGGAACAGGGCTGGGCCTATGATATGACCCTGCTCGGCCGCAACTATCGCCTGACCGACCTGCAGGCTGCTCTCGGTACCTCCCAGATGCGACGGCTGAGTAAGTTTCTCGAACGACGGAATCAGATCGCCGCTCTCTACCGCGAGTACCTGCAGGATGTCCCGCAGATCGTGCTACCGCATGTACAGAACGGGATGTATCATGGCTGGCATCTTTTCACGGTCCTGATCGGGAAAGGGAATCGTGATACAGTGTACGCGGACCTGAAAGAGCAGGGGATCGGCGCACAGGTCCATTATATACCGATCTACCGGTTCAGCTATTACCGCCGGCGTTTTCCGGCACTCGTACCAGATGCCTTCCCGGTGACCGAAAATATTTTCGGGAAAATCCTGACGCTGCCCCTCTACCCGGCAATGACCGATGATGATGTCGCGTTCTGTGCGGACCGTCTTCGCCGCAGCATCCGGAAGACAGGAGGTTCCCGATGAAGGTCACCGATCCCCGCATTCTCGTCATCGGAGCGGGATCTATCGGGTGCCGTCATGCCGGGAACCTGCACGCGCTCGGCTGTGATGTGGGGGTCCATGATGTTGCAGCAGAACGTATGAAGACCTGTTGCACGACGACCGGGTGCTGGGAAGTACCGGATCTTGGGCAGGCGCTCGGCAGCGGGGACTTTGATGCTGCGGTCATCTGCACTCCCACGGTGCACCATGTGCCGGTGGCGCAAATGTGTGCCGACGCCGGTTTACACCTGTTCATCGAGAAACCACTCTCCGACCGGTACGAAGGTGTGGATCAGGTCCTGGATACCCTGCGGTCACGGGACCTTATGGGCATGGTGGGGTTCAACCTCCGGTACGAACCCGGTCTCCTCTGGCTGAAACAGAACCTCGATCCCCGGACCATAGCGTTCGGAAGGGTGGAGTTCGGTTCATACCTCCCCTCATGGCGCCCGGAACAGGATTACCGATGCGGGTACAGCGCCCGCAAAGATCTCGGGGGAGGAATTGTCCTCGATGATGTCCACGAGATCGATTACCCGTGCTGGATTTTCGGGTACCCGCAGACGGTGCAGAGCGCGGCCGGCCGTTTCGGACACCTGGAGATCAATGTCGAAGATACCGCCGAGATCCACCTCATTTATCCGGACCAGGTGCTGACCGTACACATGGACTACCTGCAGCGGAATTACACGCGCCGTGCCACGTTCTGCACCCGGGACGGGTACCTCGTAACCTGGACATTTGGCGTCGGGGTCACCTGGGCTGATACCAGCGGCGACCATACCTATTCCTATGCAGCGGATTTCCGGATCAATGACCTGTACGTCGCGGAGATGCAGGACTTCCTGACATCCCTTGCCGGCGGACGATCACCGCAGTCCTCGCTTGCGAACGGGGCAGAGATC
>JAJRCL010000223.1 GCA_028679035.1 Methanomicrobiales archaeon
CTTTGACCGGGACACAAACACCTGCAGCTATTCCTATAGGTTTGATATCACATCGACCGTGAAAGGTTGAGACTGTATGCCATTCGCCTGCCCGTTCCGCCGGTACGTGCGATCGCCGTCCCGACTTGCGATCAGTATCGGGCTCTGTTTTATCCCGGCGGTCGCGGGATGGCTTTTTACCGCCCCTGCTATCGGGTCCTGGTACAGGACGCTGAACAAACCCTGGTTCACCCCGCCGGACTGGGTCTTTGGTCCGGTATGGACTGTCCTGTATCTCCTGATGGGAATATGCCTGTACCGCATCTGGATGCATGAGAATCATAAGGATCTCCGCCTTCCCGTAGCGTTATTCAGTATCCAGCTCACCTTGAATGCTCTCTGGTCATTCCTGTTTTTTGGCCTGCGTGCACCGATCCTCGGACTTTTCGGTATCATTCTCCTCTGGTTCACGATTCTGGCAACTATCGTTGCGATCTATCCTGTCGATCGAAAAGCAGCGTACGACCTTATTCCCTACATCCTCTGGGTGACCCTGGCTGCTGCACTGAATTTTGCCGTGTACGTGCTCAATCCTTGAAGCACACATGCAGGGTAACAGTAGAGAGAATCAGAAAAGAAGAATATTCGTATCCGGTCAGGGTTCAGGCAAAAGAGGCAATCCCGCCCACTTCTGCCATTTCAATCGCTCCATTGGGGCAGACCGTCGCACACACGCCGCATCCTATACAGTTGTCCAGGAAAACTTCGTAATTACCATTGTGCTGATGGTTGATCGCCTGCTTTCTGCAGAAATTTGCACAGGTCCCGCATTTACCACAGAGATGAAAATTAATCACAGGGCGATGGGTGATCACGTGCCTGAGGGATGAAGGAGCAAGTTCCTGCGGGATCAGCATACTATACCAGATCAGATAGAACACAGGTAAAACATTTTTGCTCGGCAGGTCTGCATGGCATAATACGATACCCGATCTTTGCGTCGGAAGAATGGGCCCGGAGAATGTTTCACCACAATTTATAATAATTAATAATGTAAAATTAAAATCTGTATCATTCACAATTTCGGGGTAACTAGATGGCGGATCAATTCGACGTCAAACTGGTGGAGGAGGCGAAGTACTATACACCTCCGCCCGAGTACCGAAAAAATGCCAATATGAAAGACTATGAGGCGACCTATCAGGAATTTCTGAAAGATCCTGAGGCTTTCTGGGCATCGATCGCAAAGGAACTGCACTGGTTCAGTCCATGGGATAAAGTTCTCGAATGGAATTACCCCTACGCCAAGTGGTTTGTGAACGCGAAGACGAATATTACCTACAACTGCCTGGACCGGCACGTATTCAACCACCGGCGACACAAAGTCGCCGTTATCTGGCGGGGTGAAAAGGGTGAGGAGTGCATCTACACATATCAGATGCTCTACCGGAACGTGATGCGTTTTGCGAACGGGCTGAAGAAACTGGGTATTGGAAAGGGCGACCGTGTCTGTATCTATATGCCGATGATCCCGGAACAGCTCATTGCCATGCTCGCCTGTGCACGGATCGGTGCTGTCCATTCCGTGGTTTTTGGCGGGTTTGGCGTCACGGCGCTCAACTACCGGATCAACGACACCGGATCAAAATTGGTCATTACCGCGGACGTCGGGATCCGGCGCGGAAAGAGTATTCCGTTAAAGACGCTCGTTGAGGACGCAATTATCAATGCCCCGACCGTGGAAAAGGTCGTTGTCCTGCGCCGGGACGAGCCAAAGGTTGAACTGCTCGCTGGGATCGAGGTCGATTACCATGAGCTCATGGAAGGGGTAGATGCCGAGTGCAAAGCCGAAGTAATGGATTCTGAGGACCCGCTGTTCATCCTCTACACGAGCGGGTCGACAGGAGCGCCGAAGGGAGTCCTCCATACCTGTGGCGGGTATATGGTGGGCACGTACTACACGAGCAAAGTTGTCTTTGATTTAAAAGAAGACGACCTGTACTGGTGTACCGCGGACGTGGGCTGGGTTACCGGTCATTCATACATCCTCTATGGGCCCCTCGCGGCCGGAGCCACCGTTTTCATCGGGGAGGTTGTTCCCGATTACCCGGATGCCGGCAACTTCTGGAAGCTGATCGAAGAACTCGGCATCACCATCTTCTATACAGCACCTACCGCCATCCGCATGTTCATGAAGATGGGTGAGCAGTGGCCGGACAAGTATAACCTTTCATCGTTACGGATCCTTGGATCAGTCGGCGAACCGCTGAACCCTGAAGCATTCGAGTGGTACTACAAGGTGATCGGTAAAAACAGATGCCCCATCGTGGACACATGGTGGCAGACCGAAACAGGGATGCAGATGATTACCACCATGGTGGGCGAAAAGATGCGGCCCGGTTTCGCCGGAAAGGGTATTCCCGGTGTGATCCCCGAGGTCGTGGACAAGAGCGGAAAAGAGGTGAAAAGCGGGACACTCGGCTTCCTGACTATCAAGAATCCCTGGCCTGCGATGTTCCGCGCGATCTACAAGAACGATGAGCGCTACCGAAAATACTGGCAGACCATCCCCGACGTGTACACAGTCGGGGATCTCGCGGTCCGGGGACACGACGGGTACATCATGATCCTCGGCCGGGCAGACGACATCATCATCGTCGCGGGTCACAACATCGGCACCGCCGAGGTTGAAAGTGCCTTAGTCTCCCATCATTCGGTTGCAGAAGCGGCTGTCATTGGCAAGGCCGATCAGATGAAAGGAAACCTGATCAAGGCGTTCGTGATCCTGAAGCTCGGCCAGAAACCAAGCGACAAATTGCTACACGATCTCATGTACCATGTCCGCATGACACTCGGCCCCATTGCGGTGCCGGCAGAAATCGAGTTCGTCGACAAGCTCCCCAAGACCCGGAGCGGAAAGATCATGCGCCGGGTCCTCAAGGCAAAGGAACTGGGTATCGATCCCGGCGATATCTCGACACTTGAAGAATAACTGAAGGTATCCCCCCTGCAAATCCCATCGTGCAGGTGCATATCGGGGATAATCCGCCCCGCCCCCCAATGAATTTTTTTTCTTTGTGATCCGCATACCGACGCGTCAACCTGCATTCACCGAAGATGGCGTATTCCCCTGCCGGTGAATCCTTAAAGATTTGTTACCGTTTTGCGATTGAACCCATGTTAGCCGTTTATTTGTTTCCCGTGACAGAGGTGCAGACCAACAAACTGTTTATATAGTGCCCCATGGCACCTTTATAGCATGAAGACGAAACCCGAGGACTCCCTGAAGATAGAAAATATCGTTGCTTCCGCAAAGGTCAGCAACTACCTTGATCTTCCCACGCTCGCCGCAAAGATCAAGGACGCGGAGTATAACAAGAAGAGGTTTCCCGGCGTTGTGCTCCGCATGCAGGATCCGAAAATTGCAGCGCTCGTCTTTGGATCCGGAAAGGTCGTACTAACCGGGGCAAAGAGTATCGAGAGTCTCAGCCAGGGACTCGAGATCCTGGGCGTGCAGCTCCGGGCCCTGAACCTGGATATCCCGGAAAAGCTCACCTACAAGATCCAGAACATCGTCACCTCTGCCGATCTCGGCGCTCCCATCAACCTGAATAAAATTGCGGTAGGATTCAACCTGGACCGGATCGAATACGAACCGGAACAGTTCCCGGGCCTTGTCTACCGGCTGGAAGATCCCAA
>JAJRCL010000224.1 GCA_028679035.1 Methanomicrobiales archaeon
ACCTGCGATCGCACCGCTGCAGTGAATGCCGCCTCCGGAGCCTCTTCCCTGACCAGCCGCTCCATGGTGGCAAAAAACTGAGGATCGGTCCGGCAGAGGTTCTGACCAAAGTAGGCAGAGAGCCCATACCGGTACAGGTTGCTTCCGGTCATAATGTGCATGATCAGGAGCCCATACGCATAGCATGCATCGTTGAAGAGCGGCATGCGGCGGTAAGAGGACAACACTTCTTCGGTACGCTGGGCAAGCTCGGGCGTGTTGACCATGAGCATCCCTCCTTCACCGGTGGACAGATGCTTCTCATAATTGAAGCTGCATATCGCCATCGCTCCATGGGTACCCACCTTTTTTCCTTCGTACATGCCCCCCAGGCACTGGGCACAGTCCTCAATAATGGGTATCTCATGTCTTTGCGCAATGGTGCGGATCCCGCTCAGATCACTGGGGACTCCAAACAGGTGCGTGGCGATGATCGCCTTCGTGCGGGGCGAAATTTTTCTCTCCAGATCCATTGTATCGGAATTTAAATCCTCAAGAGAGTTATTTACGAGAACAGCGGAGGCACCCGTATTCAGGATTGCATCAACCACACCCTGGAAAGTGAAACTCTGGACAAGGATCTCGTCGCCCGGACCAATCCCCAGCGCCTTCAGGCCAACAACCAGGCCGGCCCGTGCCTGATTCATGGCAAAGGAACGGTATACCCCATTATATCGGGCAAACGCCTCTTCGAATTGTTGGAGTACGTTGTCATCCTGCGGGTCGTGTTCCGCGAGCGTTTTGACGAGAGAAGCAAATTCGACGTGAGATCGGGATCGGGCGAGCATGCAGGGCCTCCCCGCTTGATATAATGTCATGTACACGTTATCAGGTAAAGTATTTAAGATGATTTTTCATTTTTCAGGCTATCTCTCTCCTGTTTCCCCGTAAAAAAGAGATTCGGTCTCTCCGGGTTCCGGTGACTATTCCCTTCCTCCTCGTGCTTTCAAAAGCTACCTCCTACCGGGGCAGACCGTGACGCTTCGTACTGTCGTTTTGCGGGAATACCTCATTCGGCCTTCTGCAGGGATTTTCTCGTTCCAAACAGGGATGGACCGGCTCGCAACGTGGCATATGGTATTTAAATCGCCATTGCCTACCACTATACAGCGTGCCTCTTTCATCCCGCTCACCCTTGGAGGCGGTCCCACCGGATACCGGCGATAGTGCACATCGTGGTCAGGCAGGAACCACGCAGCCAAAAGATAGCCGTTCCCGACGGAAAACGAGCTTCTCTAGCGACGTAATGATCCTCGTCGGGGGCACTACCATCACCCAGGTACTTTCCATCCTCGCATCACCGGTGCTCACGCGCCTGTTCGGGCCGGAGGCATTCGGACTATCAGCCCTCTTCGTCTCGATCACGTCCATTATCAGCGTGTTTGTTTGCCTGCGGTACGAGCTCGCGATAATGCTTCCGGAAACAGAAGAGGATGCAGTCAACCTTGTCGGGGTCAGCATCTTTGCTGTTATACTTATCACGCTGCTCACCATTCCGGTCTCCTATTTTGGGAGCACCAGCATTGCACTGTGGCTGAATGCTCCCGAACTAGGTGCATACATGTGGCTCGTCCCGCCAACGACATTCCTCAGCGGGTTGTTTCTCGCCCTGAATTACTGGAACACCAGGACCCGCCAGTTTGGAAGGCTGGCCAACGTCCGTGTCGCCGGGGCTGTAACGACGACGGGTTCACAGATCGGGGCGGGAATTGCGGGATTTACCAATGCCGGCGTACTTATCGGGGGATCCATTCTCGGATCGTTTATCTCGACCTTTGCGTTGATGGTCCAGGTCTGGAGAGACGATTCCCATCTCTTTCGGAAAGGGCTGCACTGGGAACGGATGAAGCAGGGTATTATCCGCTATCGCAATTTTCCCCTCTTTGATTCCTGGGCAGCGCTGTTGAATTCGATATCGACTTCGCTTCCCTTTTTCCTGCTGTCCATATACTTCTCCCCCGCTATCGTCGGGTTCTACTCCCTTGGCAACCGCATTCTCAAATTACCTCTGGGATTTATTGGATCTTCGATCAACCAGGTATTTTACCAGAGAGCCGCGGAGGCCAAGCACAAAGGGGATGAGGCACTGAGGGCCCTTTCCCATGCCATATTCCTGCGCCTTGCTATACTCGGGTCGTACCCCATCTTCCTGCTCATGGTGATCGGTCAGGAAGTATTTATCGTAGTATTCGGGGGAAACTGGGCCGAAGCGGGCGTATTTACGCAGATTCTCGCCCTCTGGATATTTATCACCTTCCTTACAAACCCGATGGGTCCTCTCTTTGCGGTCCATGAAAAACAGAAAGAATTCCTGATTTTTAACATTCTTCTCGTCATAAGCCGTGCCGCCACGCTGATTATCGGCGGAATGACCGGGGATGCCCGCGTAGCGATTTTCCTGTTCTCTGCAACAGGGGTCATTGCGTGGGGAGCGATCTGCTACTGGATTCTCGTACTTTCCCATATTTCCGTACGCCAGCTTTTCCGGGAGTTCAGCCCGTACCTGGCAATGATGACGTTGTTTTTCGGCATTCTCCTTGCAGGAAAGCTGCTCGTCAATATGCGACCCGAATTTCTGGTGGTCGCGGGCGCCATCCTTTCGGCCCCGTATTATGGATTTGTTTTACGGAGGGATCCAGAGCTCCAGAAATTTGCGTTCGCAACTGCGGGAAAAATTGGATTTGTGAAAAAAATCCTTCAGTGGTTCTTTCCGAACTGAACCGTAAGGGGTGCTAATGGAGATGTCCTCCCCGGTTTCCGCCCTGCCTTCCGGGAAAATACGCTCTCCGGGAACACCATCCGAATCCATGCCCC
>JAJRCL010000225.1 GCA_028679035.1 Methanomicrobiales archaeon
CGGGCACAGAACACGGGTACCGCTCCACCGGAACTCTCGCGCAGGATGCGGGACATGCCGGGGAAGAGGGCCAGTTCTGCCATGTCACGTACCACGATAACGTATGGCTCCTCGGAAGGAACGATCCGGAACGCGGCGATATTCTTCCTGCCGATCACCGGCCGGAACAGGGGAGCGGTGAGAGGGTCATTTCGCACAATCCATTTCCTCGTCGTTTCCCGGATAAGGCCGGGGCTCTCCGTGAGGGGTAAACCGGCATATATCTTTCCGACCATATACTGGTCGAGGACTGTACTCTTCGCATTGATGCGTGCGATCAGTCTACCGACACGCCGGTCCGCAAGGGTCCACCCGCCGCTGTCCAGCTCCCGCTGGTCCAGGAACAGGCAGTGCCCTTTCAGGTACGCCACCGGATCCGTAGCTTCTCCCCGAACGCGGCAGGCGCGGAAGAGTCCGCCCGGTGGAGCCGGTCCTGCCAGCAGAACGCTCGCCTGGGTCCGGACCTGCCCCCATACCGGGAATGCCCCGAAATCCACAATTTCCCGGATCCGTACCTCCCGCAGCAGACGGCGCAGCCCGGCCCCGGACCGGGCCCGGAGCCACCGCCGGTCCAGTGCCATGCAGAGCACGCCTCCTTCCCGCAGGAGCGAGAGTCCTTTTTCAGCATAATACACCCCCGCAAGTTCTCCACCCGGGTACGACCGGTACCATTCCTGCAGGTGTGTTGTGAGGGCCCGGTGCACGCCGGGTACACGGAAGGGCGGACACCCGATGATACCGTCGAACCCTCCCGATGCAGAAGCATCCGGAAAGTGCTCCGCCCAGTCTATCGGCAGCGCGTGCTGCCAGGAGCCCGGGGCATTGAACCAGTGTGCTTCTTCATCATGGAGAGTATGACCGATGATCGGATCGCCCCAGCGGATCCGATCCCGGAGCGGGATATGGCGTGTTTCTCCACCGTTGGTTTCGAGCATCATCAGAAGAAAGAGTATTCTCGCCACATCCACTGCCCGCGGGTCACGATCAATGCCACAGAGGACCGGAAGACTGCCGGGATTCCCTGCGGGACCGGTGACCAGGGCACGGTACACGCACTGCAGGTAGAGACCGCATCCGCACGAGGGATCCAGGATCCGGACCACCGGATTTGCCCCGGCAGGAATTCCTTCCGTGAGATCCCGGGCGAGCGAACCTGCGCAATAGTGCACGAACCATGCCGGTGTTTTCCGCATTCCCCCGATTGCCACCGCTTCCGCCCGGTCCGCATAGGATATCCCTCCACGGTCACGGATGACCTCCCGCTGCAGTGCCGTTTCGATGCCTGCGCTCACCCGTTCAGCCCAGTGTGGTCTGCCATCGGGACCCGGCACAGCGTTGATGACCCGTAACAGCACGGGATCCTCGACAAACGGGAGCACGGACACTCCGTGCGGGTGCGCCATATCCCAGGGCAGCAGTGCATCCCCGAACCGCTGTGCTGCCACCGGTATCAGCGTGCCCAGTTGACGGTGCACCTCACCGCCATTGAACATATGCCGGACCTGCCCGTCGGTCTCTCGTTTCCATTCCTCGCAGGTTTTGAGAAAAAGAATCCTTCCGGTATATTCCCACGCGGCGAGATCGATTTCCCGGGCAGAAAGGGAAGGGTCGTGCTTTGCGATATTTTTCGCGAGGATGAAGAGCAGATCCCCGATCCTGCTTTCATTTCCCGCGTTCTCCACCGGTCATCTCCGTAGATTCATGTATTCAGTTTCCGGCGAAGGGTTCCAACCGCATCCCGCAGCGCGATTGCCCGCTCGAAATCCAGGACCTCTGCCGCCTTGAGCATCTCTGCCTCGAGCTGGATGATCAGGTTTGGCATGTCGGACTTCTTCACCTTCTTGATATCCTCGATGCCAATGTCCTTTTCCCGGATCGGCTTAATAATCGTCATAGGAGTGATCCCGTGCTCCCGGTTGTACGCGTCCTGCAGGTTCCGCCGCCGGCGGACTTCCTCTACGGCCCTGCGGATCGATTTGGTCTCGGTGTCGGCATAGAGGATGACCCGGGAATTCGCATTCCGTGCCGCCCTGCCGATGGTCTGGATCAGGCTGCGTTCGTCCCGCAGGAACCCTTCCTTGTCGGCGTCGAGGATCCCGATCAGCCCGACCTCCGGGATATCCAGTCCTTCCCGCAGCAGGTTGATCCCGACCAGTACGTCGAACTTGCCAAGCCGCAGTTCGCGGATCAGCTCGGTCCGCTCCAGGGTCTCGATCTCGGAATGCAGGTAGCGGGCCTTGATTCCCCGGTCAGCGAGATACCCGGACAACTCCTCTGAAAGCCGCTTGGTGAGCGTTGTTAACAGGACCCGCTCGCCCCGCTGGATCGCAGCCTTCGCCTCGTTGATTACGTCGGTCGTCTGGCCTTCGATCGGGCGTATCTCAACGAGCGGCTCCAGGAGACCGGTCGGGCGGATGATCTGCTCCACGACCTGCGTCGAATGCCGCAGCTCGTAGGGTCCGGGTGTCGCAGACACAAAGATGGTGTGGCGCATGTACCCCTCAAATTCTGCAAACTTCAGCGGACGGTTGTCGAATGCGCTCGGGAGACGGAACCCGTAGTCCACGAGGGTCTGCTTGCGGGAGAGGTCTCCCTTGTACATCCCATTGACCTGCGGGATCGTCTGGTGGCTTTCATCGATCACCATCAGAAAATCCTCAGGGAAATAATCCAGGAGGCAGTACGGCTTGTCGCCCGGGGCCCTGCCATCGAAATGCCGTGAGTAATTTTCTATGCCCTTGCAGTACCCTGCCTCTTCGATCATCTCCAGGTCGTACAGGGTCCGTTGTTCCAGCCGGTGTGCTTCCAGCATCCCGAGTGCGGGAAGTCTCTCATCCAGCTCCCGGCGGATCGACTGTACTGCCCGTTTGCGGGAATCCTCCGGGATCACAAAATGCCGTGCCGGGTAGATATGGAAGTATTTCAGATCCTCAAGCACTCGTCCGGAAGGGCGTTCGATCGAACGGATCCGTTCCACCGTATCTCCAAAGAGTTCGACCCGGATGATAGTTGAGCCGTAGGGAGGCACCATATCGATCGTGTCCCCCCGCACCCGGAACTTCCCCGGTCCGAGGTCCACCTCGTTGCGTTCGTACTGGATCTCCACAAGCTTACGGACGATATCATTTCGTTTTACAGTATCCTGCACCGTGACTTCGAAGCCCATGTTGCGGTAATTTTCCGGGTTTCCGAGACCATAGATACAGGATACCGATGCGACGACAATAACATCACTGCGGGAGGCAAGCGAGGCGGTCGCCGAGAGACGGTACTGCTCGATCCGCGGGTTGACGTCCGAGTCTTTTTCAATGTACAGGTCCCGCTGCGGGATGTACGATTCCGGCTGGTAGTAATCGTAGTAGGAGACAAAATATTCCACCCGGTTGTGAGGGAAGAAATCGGAAAATTCTGCGTAGAGCTGTGCGGCAAGCGTTTTGTTGTGGGCGATGACCAGCGTCGGTTTCTGCACTGCAGCGACGACGTTTGCAACCGTAAAGGTCTTTCCGGATCCCGTCACCCCAAGGAGTGTCTGGTACCTGCGGTCCTCCCCGAGGCCGGCGACCAGCTGCCGGATCGCCTCCGGTTGGGATCCCTTCGGGGTGAACGGGGATACGAGCTGAAAGGATGACACTGGCTCAGGAATAGGGCGGGAAAGATGATAAGAGTGGGTTCAGTCCGTCACCGGCCAGGTGAACCTTTCAATAGTCGGGCTAATCCCTGTACCAGCGATCCCGTCGGGGCATGCATACGTTTATGCTATTCCATCCTCCATACGCCGGCATGCAGCGGACTACTGTCCTTAGTGCTCTCTTCATCGTCGCGGTCCTTATTGTACCGGGAACCGCATTCACGTCAAAGAGTCTTGATATCAATGTGGACACCGAAGGTTCTGCGCTGATCTCCCTGGATTACGAGCTGAACATTTTCGAAGACATCGCGGTGTGGCTCAATATCGTGGACCCGGCGGAGTCCATCAAGAACGCGATCGAATCGAACACCGGCCGCCCGACAGAAGTGTACTCGGTCACCGGAAGATCCGCGGTTTTCCGGGTTGCACAGTTCGCGACCACGTCGCAGACGGACGGGAAGATCACCCAGACAACACCGCAGATATCATTCGCTCAGGCAGAGGAGGCGCTGAAAGGACAGTGGTTTTCCTTTTTGATCAGTAAGGACCTCTCCCCCGCAACAACATCGGTACGGTTCCCCGACGGGTACACCCAGACGTACACCGAGCAGCTCGTCATCCCGACTCTTACCCATACATCCCAGATATAATCGTAACGGGTCCCCGGCACACACGCGTGCAGGAGATCATCCTTCCCCTTTACGAGGACGTTCCGGAACGATTAAGTCCGATTCCACAGAACGGTCACCGGGAAATAATTTTCCTTCCGACGGTATATGACAGCAAAACCTTCAACAACGGCTCCGCTTCCTTCAGCGGGCATCGATCAGCGGGTCGTCCTCATGATCGCGGTGCTCGCGGGTTTTATCACGCCATTCGACGGGTCCTCGGTGAACATCGCACTACCAACCATCGGGACGGAATTTGCGATGGATGCTGTCTCCCTCAGCTGGGTCGCGACCGCCTACCTCCTTGCCGCTGCCGTATTCCTTGTCCCGTTCGGGCGGTATTCTGATATTACCGGCAGAAAACGGATCTTCACCATCGGGATTTCGATCTTTACCATCGCGTCTTTCTTCCTCATATTCTCGCCGTCATCACTCGTGTTCATCCTCCTGCGTGTCGCACAGGGGGCCGGTTCCGCGATGATCTTCGGGACCGGTGTGGCGATCCTTACTTCAGTATTTCCTCCCGGTCGGCGGGGGTGGGCGCTGGGAATATACACCACCGCAGTGTACCTGGGCCTCTCCCTCGGGCCGTTCCTCGGCGGGATCATGACCCAGTACGTCGGGTGGCGCAGCATCTTTCTCATTAATGTCCCGCTCGGGATTCTCACGATCCTCCTGATTCGCTGGAAGCTGCCGGGGGAATGGGCGGAAGCCAGGGGCGAGCATTTTGACCTGGGTGGATCGGTCATCTACGGTGTTGCCCTGATCGCGATCATGTACGGGTTTACCCTTCTGCCTGATCCTGCTGCACTGCTCTTCATCATTGCCGGCATCGTGTGCCTCGTCGTGTTTGCTCTCTGGGAGTACCGCTGCCCTGCCCCGGTCCTGCATATGCGCCTGATCACCGGTAACCACGTCTTTGCATTCTCCAATCTCGCGGCGCTGATCAACTACAGCGCCACCTTTGCCATCACTTTTTTGGTCAGCCTCTACCTGCAGTACGTCCAGGGGTTCACTCCCCAGTCTGCCGGTATCATCCTGATAGCGCAACCGGCGGTGCAGACGGTGGCCTCCACCTTTGCCGGGCGGCTCTCGGACCGGATCGAGCCCCGGGTGGTCGCATCTGCGGGAATGGGACTGCTGGCGACCGGGCTCTTTCTCCTCACCTTCCTTTCCGGAACCACCTCTCTCTGGTACCTTACCGGTTGCCTGGTTATGCTCGGCCTCGGGATGGCATTCTTTGCTTCGCCGAATACGAACGCCATCATGAGTTCCGTGGAAAAACGGTTCTACAGCGTTGCATCCGGGACACTTGGGACGATGCGCCTCTTGGGACAGATGCTTTCCATGGGCGTTGCAGCGATGGTCTTTGCAGTGTATATCGGCCGGGTCCAGATCACCCCCGCAAATCACCCGCAGTTCATCCTCAGCCTGCACACGATATTCCAGATCTTTACCGTCCTGTGTATCGTCGGCATTCTCGCTTCGCTGGTCCGCGGGAAGCTGCGGGAATGAATGCAGGATATTCCTTCCGACCCCGGAATATTCCCGCAGGGCAGTGGTTTTCCTCATCCCCGCTAACCGGCATGTTTATCAGGATACGTTGCCGTAATCCGTACCTATACACGGGGTAATCATGTTTGCAAAAGTCCTCGTACCTACAGATTTCTCCTCGTACGCTGACGCCGTCCTCCACTGTATCCAAGGAATTCCCGGGATCCGTGAGGTTGTTCTCCTCCACGTCGCCCCCTGGTCGTCGGACGTATCTGCCCGGAAGGCCACTACCGAAAATCTCCGTGGACAGCTGTCCCGGTACGAAGAGGAACTGAGGAAAGGAGGTCTCGAGGTATCCTCTCTCGTTCTCACGACGCCCGCGGCCGGAAGTATTTCTGAAACAATTCTCCGTGTTGCCCGGGAGGAGAACGTCAGTCTCATCCTTATCGGTGCCCGGGGGAAAGGCATTATCCGCGGTATCCTGCTTGGGAGTGTTTCCTCAGAGATTGTTCGCCGGGCACCGGCCGATGTCCTGATCATGCGCCACAAAGTCCTTGAGACGCTGGAAGGAGTACGCTACGAGAAGTTCTGTCCGCGAATTTATGCGAAAATCCTGATCCCCACTGACTTTTCCGATGCTTCCCGCCGATCGCTCGCCCTGCTCGACGACCTGCCCGGCGTCGGGGAAA
>JAJRCL010000226.1 GCA_028679035.1 Methanomicrobiales archaeon
GCGGATTTCCCAGCCTTTCAGGGATGTTTTCCTCGTCCTGTTCTTCGTATTTTTCGGAATTTCGGTCCGCCTGGGCGGTGATCTGCTCCTGATACCGATCATTGCGATCACGATATTGGCGATCGCAAGCAAACTCCTGTCGGGTCTCATCATCGGAAAATCCCTTCATGGATCATTTGCGTCCGGTATCGAGATATGCGCAAACACGATAGGACGCGGGGAGTTTTCCATCGCACTCGCCGCCCTGTACGGATCAGCGGTGGTGACAACGACTATCGCGGTCATGGTGATCGTCAGCTCCATTGTGGGTTCATTCACCGCACGGTACTCCAGTCAGATCATCCAGGTGGCTGGTGTATGACCGCCCCGATACCATGGGAGGCCTGAGTGGCAGGAATGGATACAGACAAGAGGTCCACTGATGGACACACGGGAAACAACAAGGCCCTGTGCACCTGGCGCGGGATACCACTGGACGTAATCCGTAAGCGCGGAGCAGCTTCGCGGATCCAGGTGCTTCCGGACGGCACCCTCCGTGTTACCATCTCCTGTGCCGAACCTGTTGAACGGCTGCTCGAAGCACATACCACCTGGATCCAACGGAAATTGGCACAGATACAGCAGGTGACACAGGAGCATCCGGAGAACAGCGACCGGTTGTTACTGGACGGCGAGTACTTCGCGGTCCGGGAAGGGTCTTCATGCGCCGTGGACCGGGCCGAACGAGTCATCACGTATACCACGCCACTCGGCCTGAAACGCACTCTCACTACCCTTCTCCGGGATGAGCTTACCGGAAGGATCGACGCACGGTGTGATTCGGCGGCGAAAAAATGCCGGAGGATCTGTGTGCGGATGCAGAAGACGCGATGGGCGAGCTGTTCTGCGCGGGGAACCCTTTCCTTCAATCTCGCACTCGCCGCCCTCCCACCCGACCTCCGGGACTACATCGTCGCGCACGAACTTGCGCATTTTGATGAACCCAATCACAGCAGGAAGTACTGGGATCTTCTGGAAAGCCGGTATCGCGGAGCCCGCGAAGCGGATCGGCGCCTTCGCGCATTCTGGATCCTCATTGGGAGAAACCGGTACTGGCAGATCCTGCGGGATCTCGGGACCTGGGAAAATGCATTCCGGCGCCGGGATTAGGAAAGTATATCCGGATTTCGTTATGCACGGGTCCCTGTTTCGCTGGTGAAAAAACAGTATCCGTTCATAAGGTACATCATCCAACGGTACCGGGCATGCCGGAAGATGAGAAAAATCCGACCTGGACCCGGATGATCCTCCTTACCGTTGCTCTCTGGTCCCTTATGGGCCTGGATGTGGTCACCACCGAATTTGCGATCACGAAAGGTCTGAGCGAAGGAAATCCACTGATGCAGACCGTAGTCGTTAATCCTGGCCTGCACCTCCTGATCAAAGCGGTCGCGCTGATGATCATCGTCCTCTTTGCCCTGCGGTGCGAACGGGACGCCCCCTCATGCGGGACGCATATGATGACCGCTGTCACCGGGTTTTACCTGGCGGTGCTGACCAACAATATCATGATGCTCGTGGCAGGAATGTAAGGAGCAGAAATCAGGCGAAAAAAGAGAAACCTCATAAAAAATAATAGAACAGCATTCCGATTTTTTCCGATGTTATTTACCTAAGCTGCTGCCGACATTATTGCTGCGAGGGCCGGATTGTAATTTTCCTTTTTGGATGCTCCATCCTCTCATTACAGGCACTCATCAGTGCCTCGGTTCCGGAAAGACGACCTTAGTATTACCCCCGGTTCAGGTCCCGTCAATCAAAGAGAGGCGGGTCCGCATACACCCGACCCGTCTCCTGGAATTCATCTCAGAGAAAATGGCTCTCAGGATGCGTCTGTGCTCCCATTATCGACAAAAAAAGGATCTTCTGCCAGGAAATCCCTGTCGACAGCATGTGTCCGGGCCATCTCACCCGCCGCAGGTTGTTTTAAAGCTGCATTCCCCGCATTTTCCTTTTGAAGCGATCCGGATCGCGAAGTATGATGAAGAGATTGCTATGATCTGGCGAGATCAAAGCGATCAAGGTTCATCACTTTGGTCCATGCTGCCACGAAGTCCTGGACAAACTTCTCCTGCGCGTCAGCGCTTCCGTAAACCTCGGCCAGAGCCCGGAGCTGGGAGTTCGAACCAAAGATGAGATCGACACGCGTTCCGGTCCACCTGGCTTCGCCGGTCCTTCGATCGCGTCCTTCGAATATTGCCCCCTCATCCGATAGCGCCTTCCATTCCGTGCCCATGTCGAGCAGGTTTGTGAAGAAGTCGTTGGTGAGCGCTTCCGGCTTCTTCGTAAAAACGCCGTGCGGGGTCTGCTCGAAGTTGGTGTTCAGCACCCGCATGCCGCCTATAAGCACCGTCATTTCGGGTGCGGTCAGTGTCAGCAATTGCGCCTTGTCGATCAGCAACACCTCGGTCGTCACGGCGTAGCGGGTTTTCTGGTAGTTGCGGAAACCATCCGCCTTCGGTTCGAGCACGGCGAAGGATACAACATCGGTCTGCTCCTGTGAGGCGTCCATGCGTCCCGGCGTGAAGGGAACCGTCACTACGTGACCGGCGTTCTTCGCGGCCTGCTCAACGCCGGCACAGCCGGCCAGGACAATCAGGTCAGCGAGCGAGACTTTCTTCCCACCGGAGGCGGCGCGGTTGAAGGCATTCCGGATGCCCTCCAGGGTCCTGAGCACCTTCGCCAGCCGGGCCGGCTGGTTGACCTCCCAGTCTTTCTGCGGCGCCAGGCGAATGCGGGCACCGTTGGCACCGCCGCGCTTGTCAGAGCCACGGAAGGTGGAGGCCGATGCCCAGGCGGTCGAGACCAGATCCGGCAAAGAAAGACCGGAAACCAGAATCTTAGCCTTGAGGGACGCAATGTCCCCGGCATCAATCAGCGGGTGATTGACGGCAGGAATTGGATCCTGCCAGATGAGCTCTTCAGCGGGAACCTCCGGGCCGAGATAGCGAGCCCGCGGGCCCATGTCGCGGTGGGTCAGCTTGAACCACGCCCGGGCAAACGCGTCCGCGAGCTGATCCGGATGCTCCATGAAACGCCGTGAAATCTTTTCATAGACAGGGTCGAACCGCAGGGAAAGGTCTGTGGTCAGCATGGATGGTGCACGACGCTTTGACGGGTCGTGGGCATCCGGTACCGTGCCGGCGCCCGCGTTACCCTTCGGCTTCCACTGGTACGCACCGGCCGGGCTCTTCGTCAGTTCCC
>JAJRCL010000227.1 GCA_028679035.1 Methanomicrobiales archaeon
CTCTCGAAGACCAGCGAAAGGTCCTTCAGCAGAGACTTAAGGAGCTCCACAGCGCCGGGGAATCGGCCTCCAAAGAACTGGTCAAGAGTGCGAAAAAGGCTCTGCAGGAGATGAAGACCGGCGTCGATAAGGCCCGTAAAAAGTTTGAAGAAGAATCAGCAAAAAAATAATTTCACTTTTTTATCGGGATTTTCCCTTCCCCGATCGTCTGCAGAAGCAGACTCTGGGCAAGGATCATGCGCTCTACCTCTCCGGTGTCAACGCTCTCATCCTCTCCATGAATGTGCGAGAGCGCCTGGTCTTCGCATCCCCAGAGGATGAATTCGGCCTGAGGTGCAATTTTCCGCAGGGCATTAAGCAGGGGAATCGTCCCGCCGGACCCTATTTCCCGGGCTGGTTTTCCATATGCAGATTCCAGACACCGGCAGGCAGCTGCAAAGAACGGACCTTCGGTCGGACAGATAAACCCGGGGGAGGCTCGGAGTCTGTGCACGTCGACACGGACGTGCCAGGGGGTGTGTTTCCGAAGATGCGTCATAAGGAGATTGAGTTCATGATCGGGATCCGCACCAGGCGGAATGCGCAGGCTGACAATTGCCGATGCCTTTGGAATCAGTGCATTTGTCGCGCCCGCCGTCGGTGGAGCGTCAATACCGATAACATTTACCGAAGGCTGACACCAGAGGCGGCTGCTGATGGGTCCCATGCCCCACAGGTCCACACCGTCCAAAACTCCGGCTGTCCTCCGGAACAACTCCACCGGGTACGCGTCCGTATCTTCCGGAAAGGAGGTGAGCCCCGACACTGCAGGGTTTCCTTCCGCATCGAGGAGATTGGAGAGAATATGGATCAATGCCATGAGAGCGTCCGGGGCGGCACCGCCGAACGTTCCGGAATGGACTCCCTGTTGCAGGGTTGAAACGGTGACCCTGCAGGCTGCTTCACCCCGCAGACTGGTCGAGATAGCGGGCTCGCCGGCCATAAGCGAACCCATGTCATCAATGAGAAAAAGGTTGCATGAGAAGAGCTCCGGGTGTTCAGCGATGAACGGTGAGAGATCGGGTCCTCCCTCCTCCCCTCCTTCGATAAACACCTTCACCCGCACCCCGGCATTTTTCTGCAGAAGGCTGAGGGATGCAGCGATCATGAGAATTCCTGCCTTATCATCTGCGGCACCACGCCCATGGAGGCGACCGCCCCGATATTCCGGTGACCATGGATCACCTGTCCAGCCCTCTTTCCGTGCCGGTTGCACATCGTAGTGCGCATAACACAACACAACCGGCGCCCCGGGGGCAGCAGGAATTTCCCCGTACACCGCGGGATAACCGCCGGGGATATCGATGAGATGCACGTCATCCAGTCCGTACCGCCGGAGCAGGTCCATGGTTTCGGTGGCCATCTCTTCCATGGGCGCAGCCGGGAAGCCAGGAAATGAAATGGAAGGGTACCGTATGAGATTTTCCAGATCCCGGAGGACCTGTGGCATCATGTCCTGCACGCGTCTGCGGAGTGCATCAGGGAGCATACTACCATTTCATCAGTCTGAAATCATGAATCCGAAGGGTACGGTATCAGGCATACAGACTAATGATCATGCGATTTTTCGTTGTGAAAATGAGGACAGGTGAAGATTTTCCCTTTGACTCTTTGTTCTGCAAGCCTAGGTACAGCATCCAAGGGACGTCGCGACCAGTGTGCCGCCACCCTCTTCAATCTGGTACGCCTGTGGATGATCCAGGAGGTCGATCGCATTGATATGCATATCGATGAGGTCAGCATAAGAAAAGAGCCTGCCCCGGGTTGCGCCTGCCTCTTTCCAGGTAACTTCGATGCCGGTAACCTTTTTCCGGCTTGACATGAGTAAGCGCATAGCTGCCTTCTTCTTTCTATTGAACTATATGAAACTTACGCCCTCCTGTAGGAGATGCGTGAAAACTGTCCGCAGCGATTACGTTAACTGCTGTTGTTTTTGGGTTTACCGGTCTAAGCCATCGATACTCTTAACACAATCTGTTGCTTTTATGCTCGCAGGCCAAAATCAACAGCAGACAGGTCGGTCACGTGCAACCTGATTGCACGATAGAGACCATCATCAGTGACGATATCCATGCCGGAACTGCCGCGAACTCTGGGTTTGTGGGGTGCAGCAAGTGTAGGAATCGGGGCAATCATCGGAACCGGTATTTTTGTCCTTATCGGGGTTGCTGCAGGTATTGCGGGGCCATCCGTCATTCTTTCCTTCATCATTGCAGGATTTACGGCGATGCTGACCGGCCTTTCAGCAGCAGAGATATCATCCTTCATCCACGAAGCCGGGGGCAGCTATATCTATGCAACAAAGGCATTCGGGAAATTTCCGGGTTTTCTGGTTGGCTGGCTGAAAACCTACGATTACATTGTGGGTACGAGCGCGGTATCTGTAGGATTTGCAGCGTATTTCGCCGTTTTTCTTGGCATTAATCCCACCGTTGCCGTCCTGACTGCCGTTGCCACCATCTGGCCGCTCATGCTGACCATATTGAATTTGCGTGGAATGCAGGAGGCATCGGGGATCAATGCGGTTCTAGTCCTCCTGAAAGTCTCGGCTCTGGTACTGTTCATCCTTATCGGCGGTGCATTTCTCCTTACAAGCGGCACGACATCCAATTATTCCCCTTTCTTTCCCCACGGGATCTCCGGAACGCTCTCCGGTGCAGCAGTGATTTTCTTTGCCTTTATCGGGTTCAATACGGTCGCTGTCATTGCAGAAGAGGTCCGGGATCCGGGAAAGACCGTTCCCCGGGCGATACTGATCTCCTTTGGGGTATCGACTTTGCTGTACATCGGGATAACCATTACCGCCGTCGGACTCATCCCGTGGACGGTTCTTGGCATATCGACAGCCCCGCTGGAGGCAGCCTTGCGAGCGGCGACAAACAACATTCTTGCCCTTGACTACCTGGCTGTGTCAGCACTCTTCGCAACCACATCTGTTATTCTTGCCTCAATCCTAGGAGGTTCGAGGGCCCTTTTTGCGATGGCAAGGGAGGGAACCTTACCAAAGGGAATCGCTACAGTCTCGTCGCGGGGTGTCCCTTCTGTCGCGGTTCTGATGTGTGGTATCGCGAGCAGCGTCATTGTTTTCGTAACGCGTGGAGACCTGTCCCTGCTCGCTTCTGTATTCAATTTCGGGACTCTGGTCACCTATTTTTTCATTAATGCCAGTCTCCTGCAGCTACGCCGGACAATGCCGGATGCCCCCCGCCTGTTCCGTGTCCCCCTGTACCCGTTTGTCCCGGTTTTCGGTCTCGCGAGCTGCATCTTTCTTTCCCTTTTCCTGAACATGAACGCAGTACTAGTGGGACTTGCCTGGATCCTGGTTGGTATTGTCGCGTACCAGGTGATGCAGCGGAGGAGCAGGGTCAACGCGTAATGTTGAATACCGTCTTTTTACCTCTGCAGTCCGACACCAGTCGGTTTGCTGACCTACATCGGCATGGATGGCGGCCTGCGGATTTTCCGCAATTCCAGCAGCGCGACGGCTGCCGGTACACCAGCAGCGATGACCGCGAGGTGCTGCAGAGGGATAGGTTCCAGAAGGATCGCCCGGTGCAGGAATGGCAGGTAGATCCCGGCAATCAGGGTGAGAATTGCCGCCACTGCCCAGAGATTGATGATGCGGTTGGAGAAAATGCCCTCCTTTATCAAGGGCACCCGTTCCGAGCGGCTCGTGTAGGCGAGTGCAATATGGCCGAAGATCCAGGACGCGAAGGCATAGGTCTGCGCCAGGCGTGGATCGACGTGGTTGTAGAGGGCGAACCCGTAGGTTCCGATAACCACGAGAAAGAGTACACTGCTGTTGACAAAGATTTCCCCGAGCATCCGCCGGGAAAATACCCTTTCGTCACGGCTCCGCGGTTTGCGGGTGAAGATATCGGCTTCCGCCGGCTCTGCAACAAACCCGGCAGAGGCCCCGAGGTCCATGAACAGTTCGAGCACGATGATCTGGATGGGGGCAAATGGCAGCGGCAGTCCGGCGATGACCGGCAGGAGAAAGATGAGTACCAGGGCGACCTTGATTGACAGGTAATACCGGATGCCTTTTTCGAGGTTGTCGAAAAACTTGCGGCCCTCGAAGATCCCGGTCGTTATCGTGATATAATTGTCGTCGGCGAGAACCACCTCTGCGGCATCCTTTGCCACATCCGTGCCCCGGTTACCCATCGCGATCCCCACATCTGCCGCCCGTAGAGCAAGCGCATCGTTAATTCCGTCCCCGGTGACGGCGACGACTTCACCGTTCTTTTGCAGGGCCTGCACGATTCGGTACTTGTCGTGGGGCGATGTCCGGGCGAACACCCGGATCGTCCGCACGATGGTGGCAAGGGCTGCATCGTCCA
>JAJRCL010000228.1 GCA_028679035.1 Methanomicrobiales archaeon
ACCGCCCGTAAAGCGAGATCCCGCGTCGGGGTGAAGGACCGGGAATTGGCACGGAGCCATTCCAGCAGAGGAGTCGCAGCGGTCATCGCCGCTCGCCTTGTGGCGCAATAAAAAAATGTATAGAGTTTATTTCGCCCTGGTTATTTGTTATCGTCGTACAATCGCCCCTTCCGGGATTTCCCGATATTTGTATTGAGGAGTGAGACTGGGTTTTCAACGGACTCTTCTCGTCCGCCGTGCTTCCCGGGCATGGGCGAGTTCATTCGCGGCCTCTTTTTTTACGTCATAACTGGATTCGTTGACACGGGTAAGTTCGCTCAGTGCCCATGCCGCGTCTTCACTTCCCGTGGACGCAAGCATGCCGAGCTCTTTTACGGATGCAATCCTGTTCTCGTGGGCCTGGGTCCGGTCCTTAGCGCTGGTGAAAAGCTCGCGTGCCCTGTCATCCGTCCATGTCATGAAATTTCCTCAATTACTGTTCGGATTCACATGTTATATCCTTTATCCAGCCGTATGCGGGAAAATGCCCTCCCTCCGAAAGTCTTATGGTGCTGTATGCGATCAGCAGATTCGATCCCGGATCTGTTCCGGGCACCGAGAGGAATGAATGTTATGGTGCTGTGTTCCAAAATTCGTGCATCACAGGGAAGGATTCTGCTGTGCGGGCTTGCTGTTCTTTTCATGCTCGTACTTGCTGCTCCTGCAATTGCCCGATCTCCGACGATAAAAAATATTCAGTCGTCCGACACGATCTTCCTGTACGAACGCAACCTGGATATCAGTGCATTGCACGGAAATACCGGATCGCCGGTGGTGTACCTGAAGCACTACTCGGATTTTACCGGTATGACCGTCGACAATTCCATCGCAATCGGGAATGAGAATTCCTACACCGTGCTTCCCGCAGAAGTAGGAGGTATATACGGTGCCTATTATGCGTGGAACGCGGCCGGCCTCATCGATGACGGATCCGGGGGCAGCCACCAGTATTATTACGTGGATATCCAGGAGCCTCTCGTGACCCTCGGTGTGGTCCTTGCCGATCCGTACCATGTCGATTCGGTGGAAGGCCTCACGATTTCCCAGACCACTCCTCTTGCGTTCCGGATAACCTCGCCGAAAGTGGGGTCCACCTATCACGTGGGAAACCTCTACCCTGCCCAGGTCTCCATTGTTCTGATCGGGCCGGCGGGAGCCGAGACGACCCTTTTCGGTGGGGTGAATCATGTCAACATCAATGTCAGTGCCACGCAGTTCTATAGCGATGACCCGGGGCGTGTGGGATCGTTTACCCTGGAACAGCAGGATCCGGGGACGTATCAGTTCCAGGCAAAATGGACGAATCCACTGGAATTTGCTGAGGAGGCAACCGACTCCAACATCGTATCGTTCACCATCCGGGGAAACCCGACCACGATCCCGGCCACGTCCGCTCCGACAACTCCTCCGACCGTAACGACCACGGTGACGACACCACCGACTACTGTTCCGGTCACAACCGTGACCGTTACGACAATTCCTACCACCCAGCCGACAACGGTGGTAACCACGGTTCCGGTGACAACACCTCCCACAACAGCGGCACCACTTCCGGCAGTTCTGGTGCTTGCCGCACTCGGGGCAGTGGCATTCCTGATTATTGCGAAGAAACGATAGGGAGAATACTTCTTATTTTTTACAGGGAGCGGTTGGGTACGATTTTCCAATGTAAATAGTACTCAGATTCCCTGGCCGTCCGGAACTAATATCACGACGGTATCAAACGAAAAGAGTGAGAGTATAACCTCACTTTCAGGAAGGATAAGACTACTCCCGGGAGATTTCAGAGAGATGAGAGTCTTCGCTTAATCTTCATCCTTACCGGTTATTGCCCGCAATGCGGTTCGTGCAGCGCTGCGGACCTCAAACTCGTCATCTTCCCGGGCTGTCCGCAGCGGCCCGGCAGCACGGGCATCCCCGATCTTTCCCAGTGCTTCGGCTGCACTCATGCGCACTCCCTTCTTCGCATCGGAAAGGGCCCGCAGGAGATGTTCGACAGCACCCGGATCCCGGATCTCTCCCAGCGCCCACGCAGCGCCCTGGCGCACCCAGCGCTCCTCGTCCTCAAGAGCTTTCAGGAGAGGTTTCACCGCCTGCCGGTCCCGCAGCATTCCCAGGGACCGGGCTGTTACCCATCGCACTTCGGCAGCGGGATCCTCCAGCGCCAGAATAAGAGGCTCGACCGCCCGGAGATCTCCGATCCTCCCCAGTGCTTCAGCTGCCTTGACCCGGTACGGGACATGGTCGTGCGTAAGCTCCTTTATGATCACGCCAAAGTTCTCTTCGCGACGTTTTTCCTTCTCCTTCCATGCCTGGTCCGGCAGGCGACCCTCCGCCATCGGAATTCCTCCATAGAGAACATGCCCCGGCAGAGTAAAAAATCCTCCCCCGGCCCAGATTTCTCTTTCCTCCGGGGCGGTCCCCAAAATGAGGATGAGTACCTGAGGGAAAATGATTTCTCAGACAGGTATCCTGTTTGTACCGGAAAAGAAGTTGTCCCTCAGAAAAAACCGAGGGAGTATATGGAGTATAGTATATATATCGCGGTCGGAATCCCGACGGTGAGTGCAGCATCTTTAAGGGAGAGTTTTCTTGCCACGCGGATACCAAAGACCCAGAGATTCGCACTCCAGACCGTCACCACGATCCCTATCAGGGAGGAAAGGCGCAGTACCGGTTCTTTCATCAAAGCCGTTACCGCTTTTGCCAGGTCCTCCGGAGCGGTCACGACAGGCACCTGAATGCCGGGAGCATACAGGAGAATGATAATCCCGCTGATGAGCGCCCCGAAAATGAGGGGGATACTTCCGTAGCCGATAAATTCCAGTGTCCTGCGGAAACCTCCCTCCCCCTTAAATGCCATTGAGATCAGGTAGAATAACACCGTTATCAGGACCCAGAAGACAAATGCCCCGATAATCGCGCCCACAATACTGAAAATGCCAAGGATAGGGCCGAAATTTCCGATCGCAGGATACATTTTTGTGGTGAGATCGGCGATGACGTAACCGGATATTGATCCCAGGATCCCCTGGAGAAGGATGATAAGGACCGGGAGGGTGAGACTTTCTGGTTCACCTGCTTTCTTTTCGAAAAATTGCCGTGGATTTGTGATAACACTGAAGATCGACACTGCCATTCGGTTCACCTGCTTTTGATAAGAAAAATCCCCGCGGGGAATCATGAAACTATTCCCTGGAGCCCGTGGAAAAATGGCAATATCGACCGTAGCGAAATGGGAATCAGAGTCGGGAGCGCCCGGAAAATATGCAGATATCTGCATTCCGAGGTGACTCTCACAGGACGTTTTATGGACATGCAGGTCGGGGTTGTTACTCTTTTTCGTACTGTTTGCGCAGGTACGCCCGGACCTTGTCGGATTCAAGGCACCCTTTATCCAGTTTGGTGATGATTTCGTTGATCTGCCATGCCTGCTGCAGAATCTGTCGTGCGGCTTCACTGTCCTGCAGATCGGAGAGTCCGATGATAACCGCGAGAGGGTTACGGAGCTGGTCGTTGAGTATCTGGAACTGTTCGATATTCTTCTCAATCTGCTGGAAAGCTTTCTTCTTCAGAAGTTCTGCCTCTTTTTTCTCGGTGATATCCCTCGCCGCTCCCTGTATCCCGACAATTTCCCCGTTTTCCACGATAGGGGAGAAGTTGTTTTCCGTAATAGCGGTTGAACCGTCTTTCCGGATGATTTTCATTTCATAGTCATCGATATTTGCACCCTTCATCACGCTCCGCAGGACACGCTGGATACCGGGTTGTTCCGACTCCTGCAGGACCTTCTGGATATTCTGTCCGAGGAGATCGTTCGGTGCGTACCCGGTTATTTTCTGCACCGCGGGATTGACGTAGGTAATGATCCCGGACGGGTCTGCCGTATAGATCATTTCAAAAGCCCGCTGAGTAATGCCCCGGAACTTCTCTTCGTTCTCCCGCACGTGTTCTTCTGCCTGCTGGCGTTTCGAGATATTAAACAGGAGGAGAACGATGATGCAGATCAGAACGGTTGCGACGCCGATAGATCCCCACAGGTACCAGGAGAATGCAAAGATCGATGCCGGCTCGTTTATGACAATGCTCCCCGCAGGAAGATCTCCGGTCCTGATACCAAATTGCCGCAATTTTGTGAAATCAAACATATAGCTGCTCTGGTTTCCAGCGTCACCGGATTGTTCGGTCTCTGCACCGGAGAGGCGTGTCATCATCATTCTGCCGGTCGCAGTCCCGTGATCGCGGCCCCGAAGGAGCATTCCCCCGACAACACCCTTCCCAAGCGTATAATCCCACAGGCTGTAGACCGGGCGGACTGAACTGTTCGTGACGATTTTCAGACCTTCGTCTGCCTCGAAAAATTCTCCGTTTCGGTCCCGGGAAAATGCAAAAAACAGCACAATACTATCGGCGGGAAGATTGCCCAGTGTCTGCTCCAGTTCCGTGCGGGTAACATTTTCCAGAAATACGAAGGAGAGCGAATTTGCATAGAACGGAACGGCTTCAAGAATTCTTTTTTTATTCGCAACGCCGGTTTCCGTCATATCGTTCACAATCCAGACCTGACGGGTCCCGGGGTGAAGGGTACGGGCGGTTTCCAGCGTTTTTCCGATCTCTAACGGTTCGGCAATCCCGGAGAGGCCCG
>JAJRCL010000229.1 GCA_028679035.1 Methanomicrobiales archaeon
ATCAGTGCAGAAATTGAGCAGTCGGTATTCCGCCTCACCAATGAGGAGCGAATACGGTACGGTCTTTCCGCTCTCGTATGGGACGATGCACTTGCCGTGGTTGCCCGGGATCACAGCCGGGACATGGCAGAAAATGGCTTTTTCTCCCACACCAATCCCGCCGGTGAAGACCCCACGGCCCGGGCGCAGCGGCATGGCTACCCGACGCGGAAGTCTCTCGGTGGCGGATCCTACCAGATCGGGATCGCCGAGAACATCGCAAAGATGCCGACGGGAAACGTCGTAGGAATCGGGTACGTGGCACCGGATGCGGAAAGTGTTGCGCGTGCTCTCGTGCAGGGCTGGATGGACAGCCCCGGCCACCGTGAAAACATCCTTGCGGAAAAGATCGATCACCTTGGTGTCGGTGTCGCTTTTGACGGGACCTATTATCTCGCGACCCAGAACTTCTGGTAATATAGCTCTCGTGAAAAGCCGGAACGATTACATATTTTACGCATCCAAACCCTACACTACCCGGAGCGAGGGTATCTAAGCCAGGCCAACAGAGCGGGACTTAAGATCCCGTGGGCAGACCTTCGTGGGTTCGAATCCCACCCCTCGCATTCGCAATCGAGAGAAAAGCGGAGGGGCACTCAGGTGACACTTTCAATTTGCACTGTCTCTTCTGGGCAAAACGATTCGTGACCAAAAACATAATCGCTATTCTGCCGATTCCATCTTCTCACAGAGGTCTGCATAATCACAGAACCGGCAGTTTTGGTACGAAGGAGCGGGATCAAACTGCTCGGAGCAGACTGCAGTGATGATATCTTTTGCCACTTCCTCGAATGCACCAATTGTCTCTTCAGTTGGATAATAATCGACCATTTTGTCTTCCTTGATATAATAGAAAGAAGCACGCTGCGGTAATTGTCCAAACATCTCCCGTATCGCGACGCAGTAGAGATTGAGCTGGATATCGTTGACCACAGAATTTTTCGTAAGGGATGATGGTTTGGTACCGGTTTTGAAATCAACTACTATGTACTCTCCTTCTTGAGTCCTTTCGATCCGATCAATGAACCCTTTGATTTTTCTCCCGTTCAGAACAAACTGGAATTTCTTTTCCGCTTCGATGATGGTATTCGGATTCGCAGCCTGCCAGAGGAGGTAGGTATCCAGCATCGTTTCGGCTTTGCGGCGGTCTTCGGTTTCCTGCGTGTGGGAAGCGTAAGCCTGGGACGACCAGCATGAGTCCAGGAGGTGCAATGCCGATTCCCGGGTGGGAGCGGATCCATTCACCTGGTTTTTTGAGAGGAGTTCGATCACGGTGTGGACTGCAGTTCCCATGGAAAAGTAGGTTTTCTGTACGGTTGGAACCTGGAGCACGTACTGGAATTTGTAACCGAGCGGGCAGTCCTGGTATTTCCTGAGGGCGGATGCTGAAAAATGATGATCCGGGCCGATGAGCGGCTGCGGTTTTCCCGCGAATGCGGCGATGAGAGCTGCGTCGTCTGCCGGTAGGGAAACGAATGCCGCGGGATCGAATGTATCGAGGCCTTTGTGCTCCTCCAGCATGCGGATCTTTTCCAGATCCACGATACGCTGGACAGCGGTTGCAAGGTGCATCTGTTCGATGGCACGATGTGCCTGGTCCCGGATCTCACGTTTGAGTGTGTCAACCGGGTTGTCCGGCATATCCGGATTTTCCTTTTCTTCCGTAATCACCTTGGTGATCCGGATGAGGGGATTGTTCTGGTAGTGAAGTTCTTCCAGGAATTGCGAGGGTTTCGCATCGGTCTTTCGCTCGCCATACCGTTTCGCAAGAGTCAGGTAGAGTTTATCCTGCGCCCGGGTCATCGCCACATAACAGAGCCGTCGTTCTTCCTGCAGGAAAAGGGCCTTTTCATCGTCTCCGGTCTTTAATCCCTTTGCGAGATCGTTGGGAACAGAAAATGGCTTTGCCTGGTACCGGAGCGGGAATTTGTCTTTGACCAGATCCACGACAAAGACCACCGGATATTCTTTCCCCTTGCTCTTGTGCACGGTGAGAATCCTGACCGCATCTTTATCCTCCCGTTCCCCAACTTCCACCGATATGCCCGAGAGCAGATCGAGGTACCGGAGGAAGTCTGTAAGTGTGCCTCTGCGGGCGATGGCTTCATAGTCATGGACAATCTGGGAGAACGTTTTCAGGAGGAGCAGGTCAGTACCGGTCTCTTCCGTCAGTGCACGCCGGTAGAGATCAGTGGCATCTCTCAGGAGTTCATGGATCAATGCACCGATACCGACCCGGTCTTTGCGTTCAATGAGCTGGTTCAGGGTGCTGAGGATATCCTGGATGAGGTGTGCTGAGTCCGGCACGATGGCAGCTGCCTGCTGTAGTGCTTCGAACACGCCATCATTTCCCGCCTGCTTCCATGCTATCGTTCGTGCGGCTGTATTGATCTTCTGGACAACGGTTTCCGGTATACCGTTCAGTTTCTCGATACGGTTTAATGATATCCCGGCAGTAAGCGGATTTTCGATCGCCCGGAGATACGCGAGGATATCGCGGATTACCGGGGCGGCAAAGAAATCTACTTCTCCGACGAATTCCACCGGAATTCCGTTCTTTTTCAGCGTCTGGAAAAACTTGTCACCTTCGATCCGCCGGCGGCAGATAATCGCAACATCTCCGTAGTGCAACTCACGTTCGACCCCTTCTGAACGGGAATAAAAGGGAGTTCCCACGAGGCGTTGAATCTCGTCGCAGACGAACAACGCCTCGCCTGACTCGTTTGAGCAGTCCGCCACCGTGACCGGTTCCCCTGCAGGATTACCCGTGATCAGCCGCTTCTCCTGTCGGTTGGGCGCGTGCTTCATGAGCTGCAGGGCAAGATCCAGGATGGTCTGCGTGCTGCGGTAATTCCATTCCAGCAGGATCTCGGAACAATGTGTGAAATGATCCTTGAAATCCTGCATGTTGGTGAGATACGCACCGCGGAACCGGTAGATGGTCTGGTCATCATCTCCGACAACGCAGAGGTGGTCACCGGCCAGCTGCTTGATCAGCTGGAGCTGTGCATAATTCGTGTCCTGGAACTCGTCCACAAGGATGTGACTGAAGCGCTTTCGGTAGTGCCGGAGGATGTGTGGTTTTTCTGTGAAGAGCCGCACCGTCTCATGGATCATGTCATCGTAATCGAGCAGGTTTTCCGAACGTTTGTAGCGCTCATATGCCCGATAGACTTTGAGCAGGTCCGAAAGCTTATCGAGATATTCCCGCTCATCATCAGAAAGTGACTGCGTTCCCTTCTGTTGCAGGTAACCTTCCAGTTCATCCGGGCTGATCAGCTCATCGCGAAATGCGCTGATGCCATCAATGACCGATTCAATAATTACGCTTGCGTTATTGCCGATTTTGATGTGCTCGAACCCGAAGGCATCGATATTCTGCAGTCCCCAGACAAGCTGGTTCGCCCGGCTGATCACGCCGGCAGAGAACGACAGGCCGGAATCGAGCACATTATCTTCAAGGACCGAGAGGGCGAAGGCGTGAAAAGTGCTCACGGTGAGATCGCCCGTGGCGGTTCTTTTTTCCAGTCTCTCCAGCATTTCCTGGGCCGCTTTCTCAGAAAAGGTAAGTGCCAGAATGCGGGACGGGGAAATACCATTCTGGAGCAGGTGAAGGATTTTTTCTGTAATGACCCTGGTTTTACCGGATCCCGGGCCGGCGAGGATGAGCTGCACGCCGGATTCCGTGACGGCACGGGCCTGGGAGGGATTGAGAGGCATGCGTAGTGTTTACGTAGGTGCAGAGGGGGAAAAAGGTACGGGTATAATCCGGAAAACGTCGAAAATCGTCGATAAGAAAATTATTTTGGAATTGGCGGCAATATTATGCCGATCTCCACACCATCTCAAACGGGTTTGTACCGGTTGAACACTTTACCGTTTCTGAACTTGTGCGTCTCGAGGAGTTCCAGGTTCATCCTCGTCACATCTTTGAACAGATATTTACCGGTCCCTAAAATGATAGGGTTGACCATGAGCCCATATTCGTCGATAAGACCGTGGTTTGCAAGCTGCTGCACGATGGTACCGCTCCCCAGTATCACGAAATCCCCATTTTCCTGCTTTTTCATCGCCCTGATTTCTTCCGGCAGTATTTCATGGACAACTCGCGTATTTTTCCAGACCGGCCCATCGCTCACCGGTTTCATTGTCCGGGAAAAAACAATCTTTGGAGAACTGTTCAGAATTCGCGCCACATCAGGGTTGTTGCTGATTGCCTCCGGGGTTGGCCAGTAGTTTTGCATCATCTCGTAGGTTGTGCGGCCAAAAATCAGTGTACCGCCTGATTTCGAAGCCTCGGCCGAAAATTTCCGGTCTTCTTCGTCTTCGGGTTTGAACCAGTCGATCTCACCGTTCGGCCCGGCGAAATATCCGTCCACCGAAACATTGGTAAACGTGCTCATTTTTCCCATAATTTTTATGCTAACGACATGAATTGGTGATAAGCTTTGCCGTAACCAGAAAATGGAAGAAATCGCGAGAGAATGATATCGACGAAACAGTAGTATGGATCAGAATTCGGGGAAATTGTGAATTTCCATTTCTGGGAATATTATTCCTGCGAAAAAAAGGTTTGGATTTTCCGGGATTACAGACCGAGGTCAGATAATCCGGGATGATTATCCGGACGGCGTCCGAGAGGCCAGTGATATTTTCGATCGGTTTCTTTGATCGGTAAATCATTGATGCTGGCGAGCCGTCGGCGCATCAGGCCATACTCATCGAATTCCCAGTTCTCGTTGCCATAGGATCGGAACCAGTTCCCGGAATCATCATGCCATTCATAGGCAAAACGGACGGCGATACGCGCTTCATGAAATGCCCAGACTTCCTTGATCAGGCGGTAATCAAGTTCCCGTGCCCATTTCCGGCGCAGAAACTCGACGATCTGCTGGCGTCCGTTGACAAATTCGGTCCTGTTTCGCCAGGTACTATCGACGGTATAGGCCATCGACACCTTTTCCGGATCCCGGGAATTCCATGCATCCTCGGCCATGCGGGCCTTTTTTACCGCTGCCTCGAACGTGAACGGCGGCAGGGGTGGACGGCTGTTTTCGGCCATACGCAGACCATGACACCGGTATTAATAATGGTTTGGTTTCAGATTGGCACCTGGAATGGGACAACAGGTTTTACCGTGAAGGATATTCTGCTGGAAAATGCGCTCCGAAGTGGGCTGTCCGCAATCACCGGGGGCAAAGAATTCTCATTAATCATGCTGGTTCCCGAGGAGCATCTGACACTGCAGCCTGTATGGAATCTGATTATCAGCGCTCCATGGCTGGATGCAATCATCGGCGGGACAGAGGAAACAGCCTTCACGGGCAGCATAATGGAAGTCCTCAGTGACCAGAACAAAAAGATATCCCGGATCACCGTGCTCGAAAGCGATGACGATCTTGTGCAGCTGATCAATTCAGTGTTCACCGTTGTGGAAGGGGGAACAGCGGAAATAGGAGATATCAGGATAAAGGGAGTCGATATCCGAAAGGCAATTATCCTTCAGTCAGAACAAGGTGTTCATTAAGGATTCAGAAGAGTCTTATCCGGAAAATCAGAGGGGATGCTGACTCAGCACTCTGTCACATCGATCGTACGAAGGTGCAATCGAATCCGGGTGTCTCCATCAGCCAGGTTGTTGTCGTTCGGTCGCAACCATGCGGATATCATAGGTTCTGCAAAAATCGCACTTAAAAATGGCAAGTTTTGGATCACGTAACGGGATTCTCACCTGCTCCGTCTTCCACCCGCATTCCCTGCAATGCTCGCTCATCGTTCTCCTCGCAGATTTCGGTTCATAAGATATATTTTTATTAATAAATCTTTTCCGGTTCATGCTCCTTCAGGATGGTTCCGGAATCTTTGGAAGATGCGAATTATTGTTGGG
>JAJRCL010000043.1 GCA_028679035.1 Methanomicrobiales archaeon
AATGCCACCTGGCGGGCAAGGTCCTCATCAATCCCAAATTCCCTGACAAACCGTTCTGCCCGGCGGGTGAGCAGCTCCGGAAGAATGATCGCTTCGTAGGCGTCCCCGTCGATCAGGACCGGGACGACATCTGTTTCCGGGTACATCCGCGCTGCACCCGGAAGCGGACGCATATATGCCGTGCTGCCTTCCTCAAGCAGTCTGCGGGTTTCCTCCGGTACACCGGTGAGCGCCATTTCTGCCCGGCGGATTACCTGCCGCGCCGCACATTCCGCTTTTTCCGCATTTCCGGCGACAAGCACCAGTGAGTCGTTTATATTCCCGCCGATGAATTCACGCAACTGCGTCACTTCGTCAGCAGTGATACCATAGGCTGGAAGTTCGTCGGTGTGAAATATTCCTCCGACACCGCACCGTTTTGCGTAATCTGCCAGTTCACTCCCAAGCCGACGGTCGGGCTGGATTTCACGGCCAATATATCCTGCGAAGCCGCGCATTAGCACGCAGAGAATGACCGGTGCTTTCCGTAGTACTGATGATTGTGTTCCGGTAAAGAGATGCGTCACTTCCCGCACTTCGGGATCGACGAACGCGCCCCGTGATGTAAGATCCTTTCTGATGGCAATCAGGTTTTGCTGCCGCTGCATCTCGCGCCGGACCACCTCTGCAATAAGGTCCAGCTCCTGCACTCCTTTTATTTCCACCCGGGCCCCGCCGGGTATGGAGATATTGATGTCCTGCCGGATCGTCCCCAGGCCGCGCTTCACCTTGCCGGTGGACCGAAGCACCATTCCCATGTACTCGGCCATTTCCTGCACCTCTTCCGGGGAATGCATACAGGGGGATGTTGTGATCTCGACCAGGGGGATTCCCAGGCGGTCCAGGGAAAATATTTCGTCGTCCACCCGCTGGGCAGCCTCCTCCTCCAGGCAGATGGTTTCGATCGCCCCCCCGTTGGGAAGAGTTCCTCCGACCGCAATGAGAGCGGTGCGCTGAAAGCCGCTGGTGTTGGAACCATCGATGACGAGCTTACGCATGGTGTGCACCTGCGGTACCGGGGTCATACTGAAGAGCCGGGCAACGACGAGAGCAAGGTTCAGCGCTTCCCGGTTCAGGGACGCCGGCGGTTCCTCATCGTTCTCCACAAGGCACGTGGTGTCGTAGGTGAAATACCGGAATTTCCGCGTCACCATCATTTCTTCCCGTGCCGCACGGTCGATCTCACCCAGTTCACTCTCGGTTGCCCGGAGGTACCGGAAGAATTCACCGCTGTGCTCCCCGGTCTCCCGCAGGAGCGTGGGGCATCGGCAGAACAGCTTCTCGTCCGTATCGAGCTGCTGATGGATCTCCAGACCTGCCGTGAGCGCTGGTTCAGAGACCATGGTCGCTGCACCTCCGTATCTCCCCGCGGATATCGGTTGTCATAAGTTCCCGTACCCGTTCCGGATCATGCTCCCTGCCCAGGACCCACATCAGTTTCACCAGTGCCGTTTCCGGCAGCATATCCTCCCCTTCGATGACGCCCAGCGCAAGGAGGTCACGGCCGGTATCGTAGACCCGGTCGCACACCCTTCCCTGCAGGCACTGGCTGGTCATGACGATCGTCGTCCCACTCCGGGCGAGCACCTCCAGTTCCTGTATCCAGGTGGAAGAAACATGCCCGAGACCACTACCGGCAAGGACCAGGCCGCGGTGCCCGCGGTACTTCTCAAGGATAGAGGCACGCATCCCCGGGTAGAAATACACGAGATCACAATCCTCCTCCAGGTGCAGGTGCAGTTCCGGCCTGCAGGATTCCCGTCGCATGGCTTCATCGGTCAGCGTCACCGCGAGAGAGGGGTAGGAAACCTCACCCAGTGGGCTCATTCCGATACTCTGGAATGCATCCCTCCGGGAGCTGTGCATCTTGCGCACCCTGGTAGCCCGGTGGATACTACACCGGTCGTCATTCGTGGTCGCATGCATGACGACTGCCACTTCCCCCAGATCGCTCGTCGCTGCGGCTGCGCTGCAGAGTGCGTTCATCGCATTATCGCTGCTCGGGCGGTCTGCCGAACGCTGCGAACCCACAAACAGGATCGGGACCGGGGATCGGACCATGAAGGATATCGCCGCTGCCGAATACGACATCGTGTCCGTGCCATGGGTCACGATTACCCCCTGGGCCCCGGCCTTCACCTCATCATAGATGGCGGCTGCGAGTGCCTCCCAGATACCGCCGTGCATATTCTCGGAAAGAATCGAAGCGACCTGACGGGTCTGATAATGCGCAATGGTTGCAAGGGTGGGAATCGCCCGCAGGATATCCTGGGCGGAAAACTGGCTTGTTACCGCGCCAGTCCGGTAATCAACCCGGCTTGCAATGGTTCCGCCGGTCGATATGATGGAAAGCGGTGCCAAGGACGAATCCTGTTCCACCGGGACGATGGCCGCCGGAGAAAGGGGCGGTGTTTCCCGATACTGTACCGCACTGGCCGGCACCCCGACGTTATACCCGCTTTTCAGCTTTACCACCCGCATCCCATCACGGTCAGTGATGTAGGTCCCTTCAAACGTACGGTTGCCCAAGGTACAATTGACCCGGTCTCCGGGGGAAAGAGTTGCCTGCTGCATCATGCAAGAATTCCCCGTGCTTCCTGCAGGAGCTGCTCCCAAGCCTGGGTGAGTGATGCAATGCGGCGGGCAACCGTTGTACGATCTTCTGCAAGGCGCTGGCGGGCATTCTCCAGTGATTCTCCCGCAATGGCAGGAGAGGGCCCTCCAAAGGCTGCCCGCACAGCAACGCTCTGTACTGGATCCAGAGCATCCTGGATTGCTGTATCAGTTAAGCCTTTTTTAACCAGAGAGATCCCACCGGTCTCCCGGGCTGCCCCTTCCAGTGTTGCGAGATCGATTGTTCCTTTCTGCACCGCTCTTCCGACAATGGTATGAGCCTGGCGGAACGGGAGATCATAGTCCCGTACGAGGACATCGGCAAGCTCGGTTGCGGTCGAATATCCTCTCCCTGCCTCCTCCCGCATCCGTTCCGTATAGAATACAGCAGTGCCGATCATACCGGAAAGCAGGGGAAGGCTTTCGCTGACGATCCCGCATCCCTTCCAGAGGTGCGGGGAAAGCTCCTGCATATCCCGGTTGTAGGACTGGGGAAGAGCTTTCATGATACCGATCGCACTCATGAGCGCACCGGTGATGGTTCCGCTTTTTCCCCGGAGCAGTTCAGCGATGTCCGGGTTTTTCTTCTGGGGCATGATGGACGAGGACGAACAGTAACGGTCGTCGAGCTGGACAAACCGCACCAGCGGGGAAGACCAGAGGATCAGTTCCTCACAGAACCGGCTGGCGTTCACCATGCAGTTTACCTGGGCAGCGAGGGTCTCGATGGCATAGTCCCGGGTCGCAACCGCATCCATCGAATTCTCAAGTACTGCGTCAAATCCAAGGAGGTCAGCAGTGGTCGAGCGGCTGATGCCAAACCCGGTGGATGCAAACGCAGCCGCACCGAGTGGAGAGGCATTAACCCGGCAATAGGCATCACGGAGCCGGGCAAAATCCCGGGAGAATGCCTGTTCATACCCAAGGAGATGGTGGGCGAGTGTTGTCGGCTGGGCATGCTGCAGGTGCGTAAATCCCGGCATGACGGTATGGAGATGGACTGCAGCGGTGCCGAGGAGCGTTTCCCGTAACACGACCAGATTCTGCAGCTCCCCGAGAATTTCTTCACGGAGCCGGATCCGAAGGCAGGTTGCGACCTCATCATTCCGCGATCTTGCAGTATGCATCCTTCCACCGGCATCCGCCCCGATCTTTTTCATGAGGACCGCTTCGATACCCGCGTGGATATCTTCGTATACAGGAGAGAACGCATCTTCGGGCACTCCTTTGTCATGGAACTGCAGAAGAATGCGGAGAATTGCCTGAGCCGATTTCGTATCCACGATACCCTGGCGGTGGAGCATAACCATGTGGGCAATGTCCACAAGGACATCAGCGTCCGCTATCCAGCGGTCGGCATCCATCGATGAGAGATAACGGAGAAGCCCCTCATCCCGCTCTCCCCCGAGCCTTCCGGCGCGTATCTGATCGACTGGCAATTTTTCACCCTTGCTCATACAATGATTTCCTTACGGGAATTAATGCCATGCTTTCCTCGCAGCAAGTTCGATGGCACGGGCCATGCTTTCCCTGGGTATGATCGTAGCGACCGGGATGTGCACGAGTTGCTCGATGGTGCCGCTGACAATCGGTGCGCAGACAATCCCTGCGGCTCCTTCCCGTTCTGCCCGCACCGCAGCAACGATCGCATCCTCGATGGTCTGGACCGGATACTCGCGTACACGCACCTTCTTTCCGTCGACGTCTGCCATCCGCTCCACAATGCCTTCCAGCACCGGCCGGGCTGCAATGACTCCGATAAACTCCTCTTCCCCCATACGGTAGAAGGAACGCAATGCCCGTATCACGGCGCGAAGAGTCGTAAGGTTAGGAGACCGCTTCCCATGGAGGATCTTGTAGAGCGACGACTGGGCAATGCCGCTCTGCTCTGACAGTTCCCGCACGCTGATCCGCAGATCGTGTTTCAGAATTTCGGCAAGCGTGGTAACAAACTGCTCGTCCGAGACAAGTGCTCCCCGCAGGAGGCGGTCGACCGGGTCCAGCTGTACCATAGTATGGAGACAATTGGGCTAATTACTACAAAAAAGTTTCCTCAACGTCCACAAAATTTATCCTGATGGTTTATCATTCTGTGAATGAAATGGACATTATTATAAAAAATTATACTTTATTGGGTAAATCTAATTGTAATTTAATTACAATTGGATAATGTGTTTATGCTATTGGAGAATTATATATAGTTCTGTTTCCAATGTATCCGGCATATGAACACTCTGCGTCTCTTTGGTGTACTCATGGTGATTATCATCGCCGGCTCGTTGGTGCTTGCCGGTTGTACGACAACGCAGCCTTCCGGGCCAACGGTCGGACTCCTGAATGCAAAAGGTACGGGGGCGATGCCGACCCTCCTTGCCACTGGTCAGATTGACGGGTACATTGCCTGGCAGCCATTCGCCGAAGTAGCACCGGTGGCCCATATCGGAAAAGTGGTCACGTATTCCCAGAACCTTCCCCCCGCCTCTAGGTGGAAGAACCATCCGTGCTGTGTGCTCACGGCGCGTGAGGACATCCTCGCCGCAAACCCCGGCATCGTGGATTCCCTCGCGGTTGTTACGATTCTTTCAACCCAGTACCTGAACACCCACCCGAATGAATCGGCCGAGCTGGTTGCCGACTGGCTCGCCGGCAAAGGAAATTTCACGTACGGGAATATCTCGGTTTCTTCGGTAGAGGTGCTCGACCGGGCATTCCCGACCGTTAAGTTCACAAACGAACCGTCTGAGGACTGGCAGAGCGGACAGCTCGAATTCGTTTATGCCCTGCGGGAGCTCAAGGTCATGACCGGTTCCCTGCAGAATTCAACTGAATCACAGGTACGTTCGCTGCTTTTCGATACTTCGGTCTATGGACGGGCAAAGCAGCAGATCGATGCAAAACAGTTCACCACCCCACCCGCGGTGCAGCGGCAGCTCGGCATCGGGTACCTGATGTCGGACCATGATGCGTCCCTCTTCATTGCGGTCAAGAAATGGCAGTATTTCAACGACACCTACGGGATCGCATTAAAACCGCGAGATCCGACGCAGAGCCGCCCCGACCTTGCTGATCTGATCGTTAACGGCAAAACCGTCGCCACGTTCAAACTGGTTGCTGGCGATGCAGGTCCTGCGCTGATGCAGCTGTCCTCCATAGATACCGTGCAGTTTGCCTATGTCGGCAATCCACCGGCAATGGCAGCCATTGACAAAGGAACACCCGTAAAGATCCTGATGGCCCTCAATACAGAAGGTTCCGGGCTTGTCGTCAGCCTGAATTCCCCCGCAAATGACTGGGACACCTTTGCGCAGTGGGCAAAGGACCGGGCAGCAGCAGGAAAACCGCTGGTTATCGCCGTTCCCAGCAAGGGATCGATCCAGGACATTCTGCTGCGGTATGCGCTCGAAGAGAGCAACATTGGCGTTAAAGAGGTGTAATAAGTATAATCAGGTTCCGGGGCGACTGAGAGGAGCATGCGGCGGTTTATACCCATCCTGCTTCCCCTCTGCATTCTTGCCGGGTGGGAAATCGCTGCAATCGCGATCAATAACGCCTTTTTTTTACCCCGGCTGGAATCAGTTCTTGACGTTCTCCTGAATCCCCTGCAGGATCGACTGGGGAGTGGCAGCCTTTTTTCCAATGCCATCCTTTCTGTTGAACGGGTTGTACTGGGATTTCTTCTCGCTGCTGCTATCGCGATTCCACTGGGAATTGGCATGGGCAGATCCAGCGTCCTGAATGCATTCTTTGACGCCACCATCCAGCTGTTCCGCCCGATACCTCCCCTAGCCTGGGTCCCCCTGGCACTCGCATGGTTCAAGATAGGCCTCACCTCGATTCTCTTTATTATCTTTCTCGGTGCCTTCTTCCCGATACTGCTCAACACGATAGAAGGCGTTCGCGGAGTAAAACAGACATGGGTTGAGGTCGCGGCAACCCTGGGGGCAGATGAACGCCAGATCCTCGCAAAAGTCATTGTGCCAGGGGCCGCTCCGATCATATGGACGGGTTTGCGGGTAGGATTCGGAATCGCCTGGATGTGCGTGGTCGCTGCAGAAATGCTGCCCGGGGCGAGTAACGGCCTCGGGTACCTGATGATCTATGCATTCAACTTCGGACAGGTGCAGGTGATTATTGCCGGCATGATCGTTATAGGGCTTATCGGTCTTGCGTTTGATGCCCTGTTTAAATGGGTAGAGCGCAGCCGGTTCCGGTGGCGGGGTCTGGAACGATGACCCTTGGCCGTATTATGCTGGAGATCCGGGGAGTTTCAAAAACCTTTGCAACCGAGAAAGGAGAGACTGTACAGGCTCTCGCCGGAATCGACCTTACGGTTGCAGAGCAGGAATTTGTCTGTATCCTCGGGCCGTCCGGCTGCGGCAAAACGACGCTGCTGCGCATTATTGCGGGACTTGACCGCCCGACCACCGGGGAAATTCTCGTGGAGGGGGATGCAGTCACAGCCCCCTCCCCAAAGATGGCGATGATCTTCCAGGAATATTCCCTGTACCCATGGCGGACGGTCCTGGATAATATCGCCTTCGGCCTCGAGGTGCGGGGAATGGAAAGAGCCGAACGGTATTCCATCGTTGGGCGGTATCTCAAGCTCGTCGGGCTCGAAGGATTCTCCGGAAGTTATCCGTACGAACTTTCGGGCGGAATGCGCCAGAGAATCGCTGTTGCACGGGCACTGGCCATCGAACCTGCGGTTCTCCTGATGGACGAGCCCTTCGGAGCGCTGGACGCACAGACCCGGAACCTGATGCAGCGGGAGCTCCTGGAGATCCATAATAAAACAAAGAAAACGATTCTCTTTGTTACGCACAGTGTAGACGAAGCGGTGTTTCTCGCCGACCGGATCGTTGTGCTCACAACAAGGCCGGGACGGATCCGCGAGATCATCCCGGTGCAGGACGGCCGCCCGCGGGAGAGGACCTCCCCGGAATTTGTGCAGGTGCGTCGGCATGTGCTCGACCTCATCACCGAAAAGTGATTCTCCCGGAAGTTTTATCAGGATACGTATCCACTTTATAAAGCACAACGATTATCGGAGCGTGTGACGGGATGGTACGCAAACCGGC
>JAJRCL010000044.1 GCA_028679035.1 Methanomicrobiales archaeon
AATGGGTCATATGGGAATCGCTATCCGCGGTATGGGGAGAGGAATCGTCGTTGACCCAGGTCATGTTCGTGCCAGGACTGACAATCACATACTGAGGATTTTTAGCCCCACTCTTTTCGATATGGATGATTACATCCGGTTTTCCACGCCAGTCAACGTAACCGGCCGACAGACTGCGATTAATGGCGAACTGGAACATCCCGTTTTCGCACGGAACTCCCGATTCCCAGCATGCCGTGTAATTGACGGTATAAAGTCCATCTGGTGCGGCCTGGCTCATATATTTCCGAAGCGTGACCCTGTTTTCATCGATCGCTAGGGTAGTCCCATATTCTTTTCCATTCTGTTGGATGGTCATAGTGGAAACATCAGACAGATTGGAATCGACATCCACTACCACATTCAGGGGTACTCCGGGAAAAGTGGCCCCCGCAGGCGGCATCATATCCATGAAATGGGAGACGTTTTTCGGTGGAAGAAATGTAACACCCTTTACGGTATCCGAAGGTTGCTGCACCGATGAGGAACACCCTGCACTCAAAATCACCACGGCAAGCATTACCATCACCATGGCAAAGCTCAGAACTGTCAATCGGTTAGACATGAAATCACCTGAATCTCGCGATACCTCACAATTCAATGTACTTATACCTTTGCTCCGGAATATCTATCGTCACCAGTAAGTCCAAAAAATAATCTTAATCAAGCGATTGAAAGGGATTTGATCAAGAGGATGTCCTGTTAAGTGACTTTAGATCCGATTTTGAGCCGGAATTTTGCTTCCGTAAAATACGGATGAAACAGAGCGGGTAGGCGATTCTACTCTTTATTCCGCTTTCAAAAAAGTAATTACAACCGGGGTTTCCCCTTCAGGGCTTCGACAAGGAGGGTGACCGAGGATTCGATGTCCTGAAGGTCTACCACTTCCACCGGTGAATGGATATACCGGGTGGGAACACTCAGGGTGGTGCTGGGAATACCTCCTTTGGTCAGATAGATCGCCGTTGCATCCGTTGTCCCCCCTGCCCCGACCTCCATCTGGTACGGGATCTTATTTTTTTCCGCCGTTTCCCTGAGCCAGTCTACCATCGCCCGGCTCGCGATAAGACCTCTACCGGCACTGTCGACGATGGTGATCCCCGCACCTTTTCCCATCTCAAGAGAGGATTGTTTTTTCTCGATTCCGGGATGATCGCCGGGAATGGTTACATCGAGGGCGATAGCACAATCCGGGTCCAGCGTAAACGCACTGGTGCGTGCACCTTTAAGCCCCACTTCCTCCTGAACCGTGCATACGGCATAAACGGTATGGGTGGTATTCAGCTGCTGCATTGTGCTGATCAGCTGGGTCACCCCCACACGGTTATCAAACGCTTTCCCGGTCACTCGTGAGCCGGCGAGAGAGGTGAGTTCCCGATCGATCGTGATGGGGGTGCCGATATCGATGCCGTGTTTTTTTGCTTCCTCGGGACTATTGACCCCGATATCGATGAACATCTCTTCAGTCTTGAGGGGTTTCTTTCTCTCTTCATCGTCCATCACGTGAGGGGGCTTTCCTCCCACCACCCCATATACGATTTTCTTATCTCCGTACAGGACTACACGCTGGTTATAGAGGGTCGGGGCGTACCAGCCTCCGAGAGCGACAAACCGGATAAATCCCTTTTCATCGATGTATTTAACCATCAACCCGATCTCGTCCATATGGGCGGCGAGCATCACACTGAAACCATCCCCCCGTTTGACGGCGATCAGGTTACCGAGAGTATCGCTCGTGATCTCGTCCACGTACGGTTCGAGTTCTTTCTTCGCGATGTCGGAGACGCTTCCCTCGCTTCCCGATACCCCGTGGGCATTGGAAAGGCTTTGCAGCAATTTCTTAACCATATATCTCACCCTTCGCTTCTGCGATCTTCTGCAGGGCACACAAGAGATTTCCTCGTGACGCAGCATAGCTCAGTCGGGCATATCCGGGGGCATTCCTGCCGAACGCTGCCCCTGGTACGATGATCACGCCTTTCTCCAGTATCCGGTTCAGGAGTTTTTGTTCCATCGGGACGAATGCATAGAATGCTCCTTCTGGACGGGGAAATGAGAAACCGAGATCAAGGAGACCTTCATACACCAGATCTCTCCTCTGATGATACTCTTTCCGCATCTCCTGGACCGGTGCCTGTGTCCCGGTGTACGCGGCCACTGCCGCAAACTGGGCAATGGACGTGGCACACGCTTGACAGTACTGGTGCACTTTGAGGCACTGTTCGACTACCTCCTTTGCAGCAGCAAGGAACCCCACACGCCATCCCGTCATCGCATATGTTTTTGAGGTGGCATTGATGGTAATCACGTCATCTCCGAATCGGGCAGGACTCACATGCTCCTTTTCGTAGATAAAATGCTCGTAGACCTCGTCGCTGACGATAGTTACTCCCGCGTCGGAGGCGTATTCGACAATGGCGCGGATGCTTGCTTCGTCCTCCACTGCCCCGGTGGGATTGGAGGGGGAGTTCAGGACAAAAATGCGGGCCCCGTCCAGGGCCTCCTTAGTCTTTTCGATATCGAGATGGAAATACTCATCCAGGGGCACACCCTCAGGGTGACCGTCTGCGAGGGTTGCCAGGGCAGCGTAGGAAACAAAGCCAGGGTCGGCGAGAAGTACCCGGTCTCCGGGATTCACGAGCGCCTCGAATACGATGTGCAGGGCTTCGCTTGCTCCGGCGGTCACGATGATCTGGT
>JAJRCL010000045.1 GCA_028679035.1 Methanomicrobiales archaeon
CGGGCCAGCAGGATACCTACCTGAATATTAAAGGGGATCGGGATCTTCTGGATGCGGTCCAGAAGTGCTGGGCATCCCTGTACGGGGGCAGGGCAATCTATTACCGGGCAAAGCAGGGATTCGACGACCGGTCCGTCAATATCGCCGTGGTGGTCCAGCAGCTGGTGCCTTCCGAGAAAGCCGGGGTCATGTTCACTTCCCATCCGATCACTGGGGAGCCTCTCACCATCATTGAGGGCTCGTGGGGACTCGGGGAAGCCGTGGTTTCCGGGTCGGTGTCGCCGGACAAGTACGTTTTCGACAAACGATCGGGAAAGGTTGTCGACCGCCTGATCGCCCGCAAGCTCATCCAGATACTTCCCGACGGCAAGAGAGGGACAAAAGAGGTCAAGGTCGCAGCAGATCGCCAGGAAATTCCGGTGCTTTCCGACGACGAGATCAGCCGGCTCGCAGCCTATGGAAAGATAGCCGAAGAACATTATGGGGTCCCGCAGGACCTGGAGTGGGCTATCGTGGCCAAGGAGATCTTCATCCTGCAGTCCCGCCCGATCACGACGATCCGGGATTCCCCGAAAGCACAGGCAAAGAGTGGTTCGATGGGTAAAATACTTCTGGAAGGCCAGGGGGCATCGCCGGGAATCGGTGCCGGAAAGGTCATCATCGTACGGGATGCGAAGGATTCTGGTTCCGTCGAGAAAGGAGATATCCTGGTGGCACGGATGACCAACCCGGATATGGTCCCGGCCATGAAGAAAGTGGCAGCGATCGTCACGGATGAAGGAGGTATGACCTGTCACGCTGCTATCGTCTCCCGGGAGCTCGGAACACCCGCGGTCGTCGGGACCCGGAAAGCCACGGTAACGCTCAAAAACGGGCAGCTTGTGACCGTTGATGGTGAGAAAGGAGTGGTGTATGACGGTGCGGTAGCAGCGCCCATAGAAAAAGCGGTGGCGGAGGCGTGCGTCGTTGCTCCGGCACCGGTCGTTACCGCAACACTCGTCAAGGTTAATGTCTCGATGCCGGAGGCGGCGAAACGGGCGGCGGCGACCGGGGCAGACGGGGTCGGTCTGCTGCGTATCGAGCACCTGATCCTTGAGCTGAACAAGACGCCCGGATGGTATATCGCCCAGAAAAAAGACGAGGAATTCATCCAGGAGCTGTACCGCGGGATCAGGGTCGTGCTGGATGCGTTCTGCAACAAGCCGGTCTGGGTACGGACCCTGGACGCACCGACGGATGAGTTCCGTAACATGCAGGGAGGCGAGACCGAACCGATCGAGCACAACCCGATGCTCGGCTGGCGGGGTATCCGGCGGGACCTCTGGAGTCCCGAGCAGTTCCGGATGCAGGTGGAAGCGTTCCGCCGGCTCTGGAAGGACGGGTACCACAATCTTGGCGTGATGTTCCCGATGGTGAGCCACCCCGACGAATTCATTCGCGCAAAGAAAATGATGGAGACATGGGGAGTCAATGTCGACGAAGTGACGCTCGGGATCATGGTGGAGATTCCAAGCAGTGCGATCCTTATTGAGGACTTTGTGAAGGCAGGGATCCGGTTCGCCTCGTTCGGCACCAATGATCTCATCCAGTACACGCTCGCGATCGACCGGAATAACGAAAACGTTGCTACGATGTATAAACCAAAGCACCCGGCGGTGCTGAAACTGATCGATAATGCCATCCAGGTATGCCGGAAATACGGGGTGGAGTGTTCCATATGCGGACAGGCGGGATCGGACCCCGAAATGGCAGTATGGCTCGTGGAACACGGGATCGACAGTATCTCCGCGAACATCGATGCGGTTCCCAAGATCCGCGAAGCGGTCCTGCGAACCGAAAAGCGGATGGTGCTGAAGGCCGCGAGTTCCCGGCATGCGTGAGATCGGCTGTTCGGAAGCAGAGATCCTCACATTTCTTGCCCGGCAGCAGGGGGAGGACCTCCCGTTCGAGCGTATCCTTTCTTCCATGTGCACCCGGCCGCACCCGGTCGCGGTAAAAGCGCACATGCTCTTTATCCACACGAACCTCGGGGATCCGGGGCTCTATAAGGGTACGGCAGCGCTGGAGCGGATGCTGATCGAACGGATCGGCGATCTCCTCCATTTCCGTGATGCCTGCGGATATGCGACCAGCGGCGGTACCGAGTCGAATATCCAGGCGCTGCGGATTGCACAGCGCGTGAAGAAGGTTAAAAAGCCGAACGTGATCGTTCCGGAATCGGTCCATTTCTCCTTTGAAAAAGCATGTGAGATGCTCTGCATCGAAATGCGGGAAATCCCCCTTGACGCTGGATTCAGGGCCGATGCCGCAGCGATCCCGTCGCTCATCGATCGCAATACCATTGCGCTCGTGGCGGTAGCCGGGACCACGGAGTACGGGGTCGTGGATCCGATCCCGGAGATGGATGCGATCGCCGGTGAACATGACCTGTATTTCCACGTGGATGCCGCGTTCGGCGGTCTCGTGCTCCCGTTCCTCGAGGATCACACCCCTTTTGATTTCTCCCTCCCGAACGTGAGCAGTATGTCGGTGGACCCGCACAAGATGGGCATGTCCACGATCCCGACCGGCTGTCTCCTCATCCGCGAACCCCGCCACCTGTCCCTGTTGAACATCTGTACGCCCTACCTTTCAGTGAAACAGGAATTCACCCTCACCGGTACCCGGCCCGGTGGTTCGGTCGCCGGTGCTCTTGCCGTCCTGGATCATCTCGGCAGGCAGGGGATGCGTGCCATTGTGCAGGGGTGCATGAAAAATACCCGCCGGCTGATCGCGGGCATGCGCACCTATGGGTACCCTGCGGCAGTGATGCCGGAGGTGAATGTGGCGACGTTCTTCTGCAGGAATGCTCCGGCGGACTGGCAGGTTTCACGGAC
>JAJRCL010000046.1 GCA_028679035.1 Methanomicrobiales archaeon
CCCATCGAGTACGACCGGGACTATGTCCATGTCAACCTGATGCTTGCTTCGACGCATATCCTCTACCGATCGATCGAAGTAACGATACACTCGGCAAACCTCAGCGAGGTCTTCCCTGCACCGCCACTCCTGATGGTCCAGAAAGGGAGCGGTACATCTGTGATTACCGGCCGTAGCCCGGAGAATGAGATCCTGGGAATCGAGATGCTCTTCCCAATCCAGACGCTCCCGGTTATCCCCGGGTTCCCCCGCCAGGTTCCCAATGTTCGGGACGCGACGGTGCAGGGGTCGTTTTTGTATTCGCTGCCCTTCCAGGCGGCGGAAGTCCTCAGCATACTTTCGATTGTCCTTGTCCTCCTCGTTCCCTTTCTTCTCTATTTCGTGTACTGGCGCTTCGGGCGCGAGAAAGCGTTCGTGGTACCGGAGTACCTTTCCTTCGTGCCGAACCGCACGCTCAAGCCCTGGATGGTGAACCTCCTTTTCAAAGGGAACGCGGTGAGCTTTGACGAGGACGGCTTCTACGCAACGATACTGGATCTGCACCGGCAGGGGAAAATCCGTGTCACCGAGAATCCGGGTGGGAAGGGAGTCACAATCACCATCCTGCGAGAAGATACCGACGATGCTTATGAAAAGAGGGCCCTTTCCTTCCTGCGCAGCATCTCACACGACGGGGTGGTCAATACCGGTGAGATCGACCGCCTTGCAACAGAGGCAAAGACGGCGAGTACTCCCCGCCGTCAGATCATGCAGTACCAGCAGGAACTGATCCTGGTCACCCACAAGTCAGACCCGGTGCTCGCCGGGCAGTACATTACCGACGGACGCTGGAAGGTGCTTCCCGTCGCGGCGTTATGCGTGGTGCTCGCCATCGCGTCGGCGCTGGTGCTCCTCATAGCTCCCGGCGCCTCTGCCCACCTCATCACCCCATTAATACTCTCCATCATCGGGATCGGACAGGTAGCGGTCGCTGCCTCCTTCCCCCCGACCCTGTTTGGACAGTGGAGAGGAGATGCGTACAAGGAGAAGCTGGAGTGGGACGCCTTTACGAAATTCCTCTCCGACCTCGCCCTGATGCGCCAATATTCGCCCGCAGACATGAGCATGTGGGGCGAATGGCTCGTTTACGGCACCGCTCTCGGCGTCGGCGACAAGGTCGAACAGGCCATGAAAGATCTCAACATCAACTTCGAGCAGGCCCATGTCCCGGTCGGCATTCCCCTGCGGGCTGCCTTCATACCCATCATCGCCTTTGCCCCGCCGGGTAGTTCCGGTGGTCACGGTGGCGGATTTGGCGGCGGAGGCGGCGGGTTTGGCGGAGGCGGCGGGTTTGGCGGCGGAGGCGGCGGAGGGAGATAGTTATCCCCATTCGATTCCTTTTTTAATCAGGTTTTGGAGAGTGTTCGTGAAACTGATCATTCGTTGAAGATACTACTCTCCTGATACAGGAGAGGGGAAACGATCCCGATCGTCTGCTCCAAACAAATGAAATCGCTCAATAATATTTTTCAAAAAAAGAGTAATTCTGCTCTTATTGCCCGGCCTGCGCCCCGAACTTTTCTAGAACGAAATTATTCAGCGTCTCCGACTGCCGGGCAAGTTCCACCATTTTCTGTACCGCACCATCGAGCTGCACATTCAGGTCATGCACCTGCTTTTCGGTGATATACCCTGCATGCTCCGCAGTCTTGAGCCGTTCCTCTGCGACCTGGCAGGAATAGAAGAACCGCGACACGATGGGTGCCGCTTCGTCTGCCGGGAAGACGAATGACGGCGCCCGGGACTTCATTGCACGCTCAAGGTCATGCACCTGACCATCGATATCATTGAGGACGTCGATGATCCCGGCGAACGCTTTCTGTCGCTTTCCCTCGAAGTCTTCATCGACAGATGCCCTGCTTCCTCCTTCCTCATCACTGTAGTGATGGACACCTCTGATTTTTCGCCGTGCCTGCAAACGGGTGTATCCCAGCACACTCCCAATGACCACGAGGATGGCGATCAAGGCAGATACCAGCGGGTTCGATCCGATGAACGCCATGATACTCCCGGATATGGGGAGAGCAGTCTTCGAAAGACCCTTTTCCGCCAACTCCGAGCTGGATATCCGAGTCGCCACAGGCGTCGGGCCCATACTTCCTGTTGTTTTAGCAAACAGCGCAAAGGTACACAGATGTGAAACCTGGGCAACCACGGTTTTTGTCTGTGCGTCGTAACTGGACTGGACGATCGTCCAGGTCCCTGACGCCGGATCATACTGCTGCACGATAAATTCCGTCCCATTCGGCGGAATCGTGAAGAAGATAGAGATCGGGGGTGAGAATGTCGCTCCATCGGGCTGGAGATCGTACGCTGTACCGGCAAATGATAGATCCCCATCGGCTGGAATAGCGGGCAATTCTCCGGTTGGTATCCTGCGGATACTTACCGTGTCAAGAGGTATACCGCTGCTGTTCCTGGCAACTACTCCGAGATCAAACGAGACCCTCACGAGACCGTCCGTTGACTTTAATGAACTGCCCTGTGAGATGATCCCATCGGGATTCGTAAATACCCTCGTGATCATCGCGAAATCGGCGGCGCCCATCGGACTATCAGGAACCGGAATTGTCGTCACTACCGTTGGAGTCGCGAAGACGGAGGCGTCACCGGAGGAACTTCCCGAACCCATCGAGCTTCCTGCACCCGTACTGCTCGATGGTTGACTGACTGCTTCCTGGGCGGCAAGGGCGATCATCTGGAACGGGTTATTATTTCCCGTAAAAGACGATATGCCAAACGTCGACATGCCGGAGGGTGAATCAGCCACGAAATAATCGAGATTGACCCCCGGATTGGTTGACAGGAGAGTTGTGGGGAGGATCTGCCCGGAATTCCCATCATCCGAAATACGCCAGATAAATACAATTCCCGGCCCACCTGAAAGCGACGGGTTCCAGCCGGAACCCACGCTCATGTGGATACTAACTGGTACATACGCAGGGAAATTAGTTTTAGTAATCACTGCCGTATATGCTGTTCCAACAACACCAGCATTGTTGCCGTCGGCCAACTTTCTGAGTTTGACGTCATATTCCGGAATAGATCCTTCCCATATCTTGGTGCTCAAGCTTGCATCGACAGGGTACGATGGAAGATCCATACTATACCAAAAGGCGGAGCCAGTACCGATCACTTCTGAGAATCCGAGATCAGGTACGATGTCCTCAGACTCCAGGTGAACACCCGTGATGGTCCCGTTAATAATGGCACCATTCTGGATAAACCCGGTCCCATCCAAGGCATAGAATGTGATATTTTTCCAGCCCCCGCCTGCAGGTGGCTGGATTTCCAGGACGGAACTGTTCGGAATTAGTGCTGCAGGTAGAATTGATGCGTCAATCGTAACTGTCTGTCCTCCATCAGTGGTTGTTATGGTCAGCCCATCGATCCCGGTGGCCGCTTCCAGAACTGCCCCATTAAGGGCGTGGATATAATCCCATTGGATCTTTGTATCTGATCCATATTCGTTCGATGCTATCAGCGTCACGGAAAATGTCCCGACGTTCGTATAGGCATGGAACGGGTTCTGATCGATAGAGGTCCCTCCGTCACCGAAGTCCCAGCTCCATGATGTCGCATTCCCGGTTGATGCGTCGGTGAACGACACGTTCACAGGCGCCATATCCATCACCGGTATAGCGGTAAAATTCGCTGCGACCGAGTAACCGGACGGAGGTGCCGTTTCAATGGTTATTGCAAACCTTCCTGGACCCATGATATCGGCGCGGTACGCGGTCAGCGGAATGACCTGGATACCGTGCGTGTTGGGAATCCACGGCGCACTTTCTGCGCCGGTGAACGTGAGTGTGATTGCCTCATTGACCGCAGTCGGGCCACCGGTGGACGTCATCGTCAGGATCCCATCGCTAACTGAACCCGTCCAGTCTGCATTCACAGCACTGTCATTCATGATAATGTTCGCGTCGGTTAAGGTCCCCCCCATCACAAACCCGTTCAGGGCAGAAATATCGATCGTAATCGTCCCATCGGCAGGAACCTCCGAATCAGCGATGGTGAACTCCTCCGACGTTGCCCCATCCGAAGCTGTGATATTCGCACCTTCGCCAATGATGAACCCCGGTGGGGGCGCAGTTTCGATTGTGAAGACGATGGAAGCTGTCTGTGCAGAATCAGTTCTGAACACGGTCAGGGGCATCCCCTGTTCACCGTAGGTATTAGGAACCCATGGATTACCTCCGGCTCCGGTAAATGTGACGTTGATGTTTTCCCCCACAGTAGTAGGTCCTCCACTAGAAGTCAGGGTGACATAATCACTGTAATCGACTCCCGGAATCGCGGCGACTTTCCCTGTCCATGCGGCAGTGGCGGCATTGGAGGTAACGACCACATTTGCATCAGTCAGAACGCCGGAGTTCAGGAAGGTAAACAGGTATGGTACTTCCACCACGATGGTGCCGTTTGCCGGGATTTCTGTATCCGCGACGGTAATTACTGTGGACTTCGCGCCCTCTGCCGAAGTTACTTTCGTCCCATCCGTTACCGAAAGGCCTCCCGGAGGAGCCATGACGATACCGATCATGAAATTGCTGGAAGCGGCCTCACCGGTGTCCGTCCGGGTCACGGTGAGGGGCATCTGCTGATCCCCGTA
>JAJRCL010000047.1 GCA_028679035.1 Methanomicrobiales archaeon
CCGCGACGCAACCCCCGTTCTCCGATCTTTTTACGGGTTGTCCCGCAGGCCAGGACCTCTTCCGGGCGGATCCCAACCGTTCCCAGTGCCGTTTCGAGCGCCGTACGCACCTCGGTGCTATGGACGCCCCGCCGGCACCCTATCCCGACGGCATATTCACCATTGCGCAGCAGGATCGCTGTACGCGGCCCGGCCAGAATGATACCCGGTCCTGGTACGTGGTACACCGGGACGTCCCCCTGCAAAGCCGCCATATTGACCGCCGTTGTGCTTTTCCGGTTCAGGATTTCGCAGTGTTCCCGTTCAGCGATCTCCTCTGCCGAGATCTTCCCATGCACATCGGTCGCCGTAGTGATCACTGGTAAAGCGCCAAAGGGCGACAGCGTGCGGGCAAGGGCATTGGCCCCGTGATGACCGCCCAGGATCGGGATGGCATACTGCAGGTCCGGGCTGCAGACCACGACCGCAGGATCGGTCCATTTGTCCCGGACAAGCCTTCCGATGGCGCGGACCACGATGCCGCAGGACATCACCGCAACGATGCGCCGGTACCGGACCCAGGCGCCGGCAAAAGCGTCCGGCGCATATTCCTGCAGGTCGGCACCGAGCAGGGAAGCAATTGTGTGTGCCGGGTCCCTGCTATGCGGCAGATAGATCACAACGGTGTCGCTCATCGGTACAGCTCCGAGTGGACAAAACCCGACGTACGGGGTTCCACGACCCTGCCGATGATGAGGAGGGCAGTCTTTTCGATGCCCAGTGCCCGTGCAGTTTCCGCGATCTTCCCGAGTGGTGCACAGGCGATTTTTTCGTCTTCCCATGAGGCATGGTATACGACCGCAGCAGGAGTATCCGGCGGATATACGACCTGGCGGACGATCTCCTCCAGCTGTTCGGTCCCTAAAAAGACCACCATGGTCGCTCCATGGACCGAGAGCTCCCGTAAATGATCGCTCTGCAGTGTTTTGCCTGCCGGCCGTGTGACGATCAGCGTCTCAGAAACCCCCCGGAGTGTCAGCTGGGTTCCAAGCGCAGCCGCCGCCGCAAACATTGAGGAAACCCCCGGGACGATTTCCACCGGAATGTTACGGTCCTGCAGGGCGAGCACCTGTTCGACGATCGCCCCGTACAGGGAGGGATCGCCGGAGTGGAGTCGCACCACGTTTTTTCCTTCCCGTGCTGCACCCGCCATCATATCCACGAGTTCCTGGAGGTGCATACCGTGACTGGACCGTTTCACCGTCGCCGGGGAGATGCCGACCAGGTCCGGGGACACGAGCGATCCCGCGTAAATCAGGACATCCGCCTCCTCCAGGAGCCTGCGTCCTTTCACGGTGATCAGGTCCGCATCCCCGGGTCCCGCCCCGACGAAGTATACGGGTTTCATCGGCGTGCCACCAGGATGCTGAAATAGTCGCTCTCGTCGGGAATGGCATCTTCTGCATGGATCCGCATCTCGTCCATAAAGATCCGCTCCAGGAGCACGAAAGAGCGGTAACCTTCGGCACGCAGACGGGCTACCGCCTCCCGCGGGCGCCGTACCTTCAGGAGGACCTGTGCGGTGACGGGAGAACCATCGGTAACGATAAATCCGCCGGAAAAGGCGATACCGGCAGCGGCACAGCACGCAGTGATTGCCGAGACCCCGGGTTCGGTCGTGCAGGAAATCTGCGGGTGGCGTTCCTGCAGCACCTCGGCAAGACGGGAGAAGGTCGAGAAAAAGTTCGGATCGCCCAGCAGCGCAAACACCACCATACCCTCACGGGCTGCAGTGGCGATGCGATCTGCGTTCGCCTCTATCGAGCACCGGATGAGTGTCTCATCCGCGGTCATGGGAAACTCCAGCACCTCTGCCGTGCGGTAGGGGGCCACCAGGCGCCGTGCCATCTCCCCCGGGACAAAGACGGCGTCTGCTTCCTTCAGGAGACGGACCGCCCGAAGGGTCAGGAGTTCCGGATCCCCTGGTCCAAGCCCAAGGCCAACGAGCACGATCAGGTCTCCCCCACGATGATGGTAACCGGGTCAGATGGGCGGAACATGATACTTCCGGCAAGGGGATGGGCACGGGAAATCTGCACCTGGACCGCCTCCTTGAATATGCCAAGGTCGGTCATGGTACGCACCGCTGTTTCCATGGTCGACAGCAGGACCGCATGCACCACAATCGGCCCGTTTACTTTTTGTTCCAGCAGCCCGAGAACGGTCGCGAGATCCCGGGACCCCCCAACGAAGGCGGCATCAAACGGACCGTGATCCGTAAGAAAATCCGTCGCTTCCCCCTGGAAAAATTCGATATTAGTGAGTCCTTCTGCGATGGTGCGCACCCGTGCTGCGGTGAAAGCCATCGGGTTACGGTCCACACTCTGGACCAGCAGTGCTGCACGGGCAAGAGCCGAGGTAACCTTGCCGCTCCCGCTTCCGATCTCCACGACCGTTTCCCGACCGGTAAGAGCGAGCTTCGCAAGGGAGACGGCCAGCACTTCGTCCTGGGTGGACCCGCCGGGAGGATTCCCCGGGTAAGGATGCGCATCCATATAACTGGTCAACTTTATTTGTGTTATAACAATTAATTATTGCCTTAATTTTCTTCTGCGGGTTGCACAATCCTCTCTGACCGGTTCCGGTAAGGTTCCAAAATTCGTTTCATCCAATCCCGAAAATCCGCAATACTCCATAGGTCAGTGCAAGGGTAATCAGGATACCAATGACTTCACCGACTCCCAGAAGAATAAGCGTCCAGCGGCGGTCCCACCCCATGAACCAGGCCACCGGCGGGGTGAAGTAGAACCCGATAATGATGACGAGCGGAACCAGGGAAAGAATACCGTACTTCCGCAGCAGGCGGGACTGCCCGTGCTTCTGCTGGGCATGCTCGAGAAACCGGCACACCCGCGCTGAGCTTGTCGCCAGTGCATCGAAGAGCGCAAACAGGATAAAAATCATTCCGAATGCGAATGCCATGATGAAAATGATCAGAAAGAGCGGCGACAACCCAACGCCGACGCCCACTGCGGCCGCGGCGTATTCAACAACCAGCGTCGCACCGGACAGCGCAACGAGGGAGAGGGCGGGGACTCCCCAGAGAATGACCGACAAACCGGCGACAAGCCATGCCAGTATGGCTCCTATGACCATGCGCCCTGGCATGGCCTCCCGGCAGGCCTCCACAAAATTACCCCACCGTGATGAAAGTCAGAAGGATGCGGATATTCCAGATAACCGGGATCGCTGCCCCCATACAGGCGGCCGTCACGACCGCGGTAGATCCGGCACGGTGAAATGAACGTGCGACGAGGGCGAGGCCCAGGACAATCGCCACCCCGGCCATTTTCACGATAAGAAAGGTATGGGCAGTACCGACGAACGGTGCAAGAAACGGGTTCATCTCAACAGCACCGAAGGAGAGCGCATACTGCGTCGTGATGGCGTCTATCCAGGAAAGGGCAACAAACAGTGAAAACAGCAATGCCGTTATCTCCCAGTCACGGAACCGAATCACCCTTTTCCCCCCGTAAGCCACTCCCCTTCACCCCACTAAAGAGATAAATTTTTCGACTGTTTCGGTACGCCAACACCCCGAAGCGTACGGTCTATGAGAGTTATCGTATCGTCGCGATAACGAATTACTTTTCCTTTTCTATTTTCAGATCCGGTATTTTCCTGTACGGGTTATCCTTCCCGGTCCGCCTCAGTTCGGCACAGGTGCTCACCCGCAAAGAGCTGCACGACGTCCCCGATGACGATTATCGCCGGGGGGCGGACACCTGTCGCAGTAGCTTTTCCCACAATATCGGCCAGGGTTCCGGTCGTCACCCGCTGGTCTTTCTGCAGGCCCCGTTCGATGATGGCTACCGGGGTCGCATGGTCCCGCCCCTGCTGTACCAGCAATGAGACGATAACGGGCAGATTTTTTACCCCCATCAGGATCACGATCGTTCCCTGGGAACGCGCAAGCATTTCCCAGGCAATCGCGGATCCCTCCTTGGTCGGATCCTCGTGGCCGGTAATGAAGGTGACCTGGGA
>JAJRCL010000230.1 GCA_028679035.1 Methanomicrobiales archaeon
GCACGTGAGGAGATCGATGCCGGCCTCGAAATTCTGGAAACGGTTCTTGCTGAATGGTATGGGGAGTAGGGTTATCGGTACACCGGAGAAGACATGGCCGAATTTACGTATACCACAATAGGGAGTGACGCAACCTCGCGATCGCGGTTTGAGGATGCGCTCAGGCGGCTGGAGGAGACATTTGGGGAACAGTACCCGATGTACGTCGGGGAAAAACCAATCCAAGCGGCAAAGACCGCTGAAGTGCGTTCCCCCATCGACCGTTCCATCCTGCTCGGCTCGGTCCAGCTGGGGACCCGGGAACACATTCTTGGAGCCGTCGCAGCAGGACAGCATGCATTTCCACACTGGAGCGGTCTGGGCTGGAAGGAACGCACCGGTATTCTCCGTCTGGTTGCCGACCGTATTGAGCAGGACCTGTTCCTGTTTGCAGCCCGCATCACCATGGAGGCGGGGAAAACGATGAACGAATCCCTGGCCGAGAGCGGGGAAATCGTTGCCATGATCCGGTACTACGCCGATGTGTACGAGGAGAACGTGGGGTACGACCGGGCAATGCCGCATGCACGACCAGGCGAGGACAGCAGGAGCGTGATGAAACCCTATGGGCTGTGGGCAGTGATCTCCCCTTTCAATTTCCCCCTCGCACTGGGAGGAGCAATGAGCGCAGCAGCCCTTCTCACCGGAAATACCGTGATCCTGAAACCGACGACGGAAGCACCGCTTTCCGGGATCGCATTTTACCGGGCCTGCATTGACGGCGGGGTGCCACCGGGGTCAATCAACCTGGTCACGGCTCCGGGCAGTGTTTTCGGGGAATCGGTGAGTACGCACCCAAACGTCGACGGGATTGCTTTCACCGGCTCCCGTGTGGTCGGCATGGAACTCTTCCGGCAGTTCGCGGCAAACAGTACCTATCCAAAGCCGATCGTGGCGGAGATGGGCAGCAAGAACCCGGTGATCGTGACGGAACACGCCGATCTCGATGCTGCAGCAGAGGGCGTCGTGCGCAGCGCCTTTACCTTCAGCGGCCAGAAATGCAGCGCCGCATCCCGGGCGTACGTCCATGAAGCAATCCGGAATGATTTCATCGAGATCCTTACCGGACGACTGGAGAACCTTAAGGTAGGGGATCCGCGGGAACATGACACGTTTACCGGACCTCTGATCAATGCCGCCGCCGCGGAGAAGTTTACACGTGCCGTCGAACAGTGCAGAAGCGATGGGGGAGCAATCATTGCCGGTGGAAATCTCATAACCGGAGGACAATACGGAAAGGGATACTATGCAACGCCGACGCTCGTCACCGGGCTGTCCCGGGATCACCCGCTCGCGCGGGAAGAGCTCTTTGTTCCCTTCCTGATTCTGGATGAGATCGCCACGCTTGAAGAAGGGATCAGCGCCGCGAACGACACGGTGTACGGTCTTACCGCCGGTATCTTTTCCCGCAACGAGCAGGAGGTTCAGACGTTCTTTAATACGATCCGGTTCGGTGTGTGCTACGCAAACCGCCGCGGGGGTGCGACGACCGGAGCATGGCCCGGTTCGCAGCCATTCACGGGATGGAAAGGCAGCGGTCTCTCCGGCCGTGGCGCCGGTGGGCCCTACTATCTGCTGTCCTATGTCCGGGAACAGGGTCAGACCCGGCAGGTTGCGCCATAACCTCGAAAAGTAATTTTTTCCGCACGCAGATGCAACCTGCAGTCCGTGAGCTGCAGCCCCTCCAGGAACGACCGTCTGCACCCGGAACGCCCGTTAACCTGCAATGCAGCTTCCGAAGGTCTATGGGCGGGACTGCAAAAGTCGGGAGAAGCTTAATGACGCCGGGTCGATATCCCTCTTCCGGTTGTTCTGCCATGGTTCATCCGACCCGCTTTTCCGCGGTGAATCTCATTGCTGAGGCAAAAGTCGATCCCGCACGGTGGAGTGTCATTCCTGCAGAACCTGTTATCGCAGCAACGGCGGCCGCCGTTGGAGAGCGCGGAATCCGTGTCATCCGCACACCAGACGCAAACGGGGCACTGGACGTCCTGAAGGCGATCATTCCTCCCGGTAGCGAGGTGATGAACGGATCATCCACAACACTGATCGAGATCGGATATGAGGCTCTCCTGACGACCAATCCCCGGTGGTGGAAAGATTACCATGCGCTCATCACCGCGGAGGGTGACGAGAACAAACGAGCCGATCTCCGGCGGAAATCGGTGACTGCGGAATACTTTCTCTCATCCGCAAACGCGATCGCACAGAGCGGCGAACTGCTGTCCTGCGACCGCACGGGGAGCCGGACCGGTGCCTGGCTGTTCGGTGCAAAAAACCTCATTATCGTCGCTGGCGTGAATAAGATCGTACCTTCCCTCAATGACGCCCGGCTGAGGATCCGCGAATACGCCTATCCTCTGGAAAATGCACGTGCCCATCATGCCTACGGGATCTCCAGTGTGATCGGCAAGTGTGCCATTATTGCCGAGGAAGTAACGCCCGGACGCACCACGCTCGTTCTGGTAAACGAGATCCTGGGGTACTGAACCAATGACGATACCTGCTGAAGGAGTAGAACGATGGACCCTTCCTACGCTCTCTGCTGCGATAGCCTGGTGCCACCAGAGAAACCGTGAGGGCATCTGCTGCATTCTCGACGTCCTCGGAGAGTATACCGCGGATTCGCGCCAGATAGCAGAAACTGAGCGGGAGTATCAGTCCTGCATCGAAGCGGTACGAAGGGAAGGGATCGAGGCTTCGGTCACGCTCAAGCTGACCGCACTTGGTGTTACGGATGCGCCGGATCGCGCCCGCGCCATTGCTCTCGGTCTTGCGCAGGAATGTGCTGCAGCGCATATCGGGATTGAGATCGACATGGAAGCCCGCGGACTCGTCGACACCACCCTGGATATCGCCCATTCCTGCCTGCGGAAAGGGTTTCCTGTCACCATCGCCTTACAGGCGTACCTGCGCCGGACCCCCGGAGACCTGCGCGTCCTCCTTTCTGCTGGCGGGCGCAGCCGGATCGTGAAAGGGGCTTATTTCGGGGATAGCGAAGACCAGGCGGTCATTCGCGCGTGGTTTTGCTCGCTTGTGGATGCGGCGGTCGCGGGCAAACAGGGATGTTCGATCGGTACCCATGATCCGGTGCTGATCGACCAGATCACCCGGTCACATGCAGACGAGAAGGGAAAGATCGAGTTCAGTTTCCTCAAGGGGCTTGCGGATGCAACGAAACATTCGCTTGTCCTTCAGGGATGGCGGGTCTCTGAATATGTGCCGTTTGGAACGCATATCGCACCGTATATCGCCCGAAGGGAACGGTACCTGCGGGATCTTGAACGGCTGGGACTGCACCCGGTGCCATGAC
>JAJRCL010000231.1 GCA_028679035.1 Methanomicrobiales archaeon
AACATGAGGTCCGACGCGGGAATGTCGTCGTTGATGCTCTGCGTTCCATCGGGGGGACCCGGATCCTTTCCGAATACCCGCGCCGGCACACTCTCACCCGGGTCGATACGACCGGGTCGTTCGATACCGTTGCCAACCGGCATAAGAAAAAGGGTTTCTTCTTCACTTCAGCCCTGCGGGAAAAAGGGATCACCGGGATTATCCCCGGTGCAACCCGGGTCTGGAAGTTCAATACGTACGGCCTCTCAGAAGATCAGGTACGGTATGTAGGGGAAACCCTCACTGCAATAGCAGCAGAAAACGGACTGGCTGTCACTCCTCCCTGATCTTCCCATTCAGGGCATGGAGGACCCGCGTGTGTGCACGCACAGCTGTGAGGAGATCGGGAACCCTGATTTTCTCTTCTTCCCGGTGCACGGCATCTGCCAGCGCAGCCGTCGCCGGATAACGGGGGACTGCCCTGCATTTCAGATCCCCATGGATCGCCGCATATGTCCCGATGGACCGGGCGATCGTTATGATGTCCTGCTTATCGTAGGTGATCAACGGGCGCAGGATGGGGATCTGTACGCTCCCCGAGATCGCCGCAAGGTTCACCAGCGTCTGGGACGCAACCTGCCCGAGGTTTTCACCGGTAACAAGGGCGATAGCCTGATTCTCCGTCGCAAACAGCTCCCCGAGCCGGAGCATAAACCTCTTGCAGAGAACACAGCGGTACCGCGGCTCGATCCGTTCGGTGATCGCCTCGTAGAATGGTGTGGCATCGACAAGATGCAGCGGGATGGAGAACCCCGAACACCATGTGGAAAGGATACGGTGATGTTCAATGGCTACACCCTTAGTATCTGCTCCTCCCCAGGGCCCGGCATGCACGTGAAGGTGGGAAACGGCACACCCGCGCCGCATCATCTGCCATGAAGCGACCGGTGAATCAATACCTCCAGAGAGAAGTGCAAGTACCCTGCCCTGCGTTGCGTAGGGGAGTCCGCCCGGTGCTGTGAGACGCTGCTCACAGACCAGCCCCATCGTATCGCGGGCTTCAACAAATAATTCATACTCTGGCTGATCAAGGTCAACCGATGCCTCCGGTACAACGGCACGGACTCGTGCACCAGTTACAGCCGCGAGCTCCTGGCTGGAAAAACCGGGGACATTCTCGCGCCGTGCCCGTACGGCAAAGGTCATCCCGGCGGAAAGGTGGCGTGGTGCGACAAGGGCTGCCGATTCCGCAATTGCGGCAATCGTGGGCTCGGTGCGCAGGCAGACACTGACATCGACAATGCCGAAGGTCCGCTGCACAATCCGTGCGATCCCGTCCGGATCTTCCCCGTCGATAAAAATCCTCCCCCGGGTGGTGGTGATCGCATGATGGATTCCTTCCGCAGCGAGTGCCAACCGGATATTGTCGCATAACTGGGCAATGAACCGCTGCATGACGCGTTCGCTCTTCAGGAAGAGTTCTCCGTACCGGATCATCACGACTTTCCGATGGCCCGGATTCCGGGTTTGAACTTCGGGCATATTTCGATCAGAATGTACAGACGATCAATCATAAGAGCCTTTAGCCCCGTACCCGGTTTTTCACGGATTGGTATGGATGCTGGATCACGTCTGCGTGATCATGCCTCTGAGGAAGTCCTTTTTTGATCCCTGCCGGGCAATTTTTCCGACGGAGGGAAAGCAATAAAGACTCATAAAATCAAGAAAATACTTAAACGATGTAGGGTTACCGGTACTAAATGGCGAAAAAGAACAATAAAGAGGAAATGGCGCCCCAGAAGCTGTTTTACATCTTTTATAGCAAGGAACGGTGGGATAACTGGCTGAACAGCCTCAGCGACCTCGATTTCGATGGAACGAACGAGGATGAGATGCCGGAAGGGTACCGGGCCCTGAACAGCTTCATGGAAGACATCACGATCGCTGTGCTGAAGGTTGTCCGCCTGTACCAGAACAACCGCTTTTCCAAAGAAGAAGCAGCGGGCAGACTGCGGGATATCGAAGAGATCGTCATGGCCGAACTTCCAGAGGGACGCCTTGGGGAGATCATCCTGTCCGTGCAGCTTTCCCTTCGTGTGCTGTTTGTTTCCAGCCAGAAATACCTGGAAGGATCCTTTGACAAGGACATCAAGAGCCTTGTCAAGAAAGGAAGAAAACAGGTAGAAGAAGACCCCGAAGGCGCACTCGACACCGCAGCCCAGATCGGGGCAGGGGTGATTGACGGGGCGACGTGCTGTGACAAATTCCTCAAGGACGATGCGGGGACCCTTTTTGATGAGTGGCTGATGGAAATCGAGACCATGCGGGACGATTTCAAGAGCCTCAAAAATTTCGATGAGGCACCGGGAGAAGAATTTTGATCGCTGCCAAGGCCCGGTTCCGGGCTGCACGCAAGATCGAGCGTGCGACCGGAGTACGCATACCGGACCAGGCATTTCATGGGGCCTTCCTTGAAGCGGTGAGCACGCTGGACTGGCGATCGCTGGACGAATACACCCGTCAGCAGCTGATCAATTTTTCACGGGATTTTCTGACCTGTGCATGCCGGGACAGCCCGCTGTGCGGCTGCCCGGAGCGGGAGTTCGTGACCACCATCATCGACCTCCGGGAACGCGGGCTTGACCACCGTCAGATCAGCGGATTTCTCCTCGACGAATACGGCATCGATATCTACCCGGCGGACATCCTGTCATTTTTGGAAGACTCTGTCCACCGCCTCGAAGCGATCCGGGATGTCGCTGCACTCCAGGGGCGGGAAGCGGTCGCACAAAGGGCCCAGGCACGAATCCAGGGAATAGAAGGCTAAATCCCCGGACAATTATCACTATCCTATCAATTTCTCGTTTTCATAAGGGTTGCATATATCCGGTAGTGCCACGATGTTCACGCAGTGGTTATCATCCAAAAATCCAAACAATACAACAACTCATCATGAATTTCGAAGATATCAAAAACCTCGATGATTTGGACACCGTATCAGAAGAAGTCGTCTGGCAGAATTTTGAACGGTTAGCGGGTTTCATCTTTGAAAAAAATGAGTTCGAAGTAACCATCAACAAAGTCAAAACATGGAATAAGAAAAGAAGGCAGTATGATGTTATCGCCAAGAAGGGCAACCAGACATTTCTGATCGAATGTAAGAAATGGGCAGGCAACCGCTACCGGCTATCGGCGTTAAAAGGGGCTATCAAACAACACAAGGAAAGGACCACGTTTTATACAAGCATCACCGGTGAGGATGCGATTCCCATTATTGTCACCCAGATAGAAGAGGAAATACGATTGCATGAGGGTGTACCTATAGTTCCCGTCCAGAAGCTCAACTCCTTTATCAGCGAATTAGACCATCACATACTGGGTAATTCTTTTGAAGAAACCATTCTTGTCCCCGATGAAATGCCAGAGCAATCCGGTGAATCTGGGGCATGTGCCGAAAGATCTGAGAACTATATTCTGGATTATCAATCGCAAGAGAAGGATTTTGATCAATGACACAGTGATACAACACCCAGGGCTCAATCTCCTCAGGTCTAATGGGTAAACTAAAGCCCGAAGTATGAAAGTTTATATCGCATCCATGAATATACTCCCGAAGAAATGAAAGGGCTTATTCTCTCGGGCGGCCACGGGGTTCGCCTCCGACCGCTTACCTTCTCGCAGCAAAAACAGCTGATCCCGATCGCGAACCGGCCGATCCTTTTTTACTGCATCCAGGATCTCATCGACGCGGGCATCCGTGAGATCGCGATCATCGTGGGACCGAACCGGGAGCAGGTGATCGAGACCGTGCAGGCGTTCCCCTGGGATGCTACTATCACCTTTATCGAACAGGACGCTCCCCGGGGGCTTGCCCACGCAGTGAAGATCGCCCGGGGATTTCTGGGCGACGAGAAATTCATCATGTACCTCGGGGATAACCTCCTGAAAGGGGGAAGTGCCTACTTCGTTCGGGATTTCGGTGCATCCGACCTGGATGCAAGCCTCCTCCTCACCGAAGTGGAGGACCCGACCCAGTACGGGGTTGCCCTTGTCGACGAACAGAAGAAGGTGATCGTGCGCCTCGTGGAGAAACCCAAAAAGCCGCCCAGCAACCTTTCGATCGTGGGTATCTACGGCCTCTCACCCCGGATCTTTGAAGCGATCGACCAGATCAAGCCGTCCTGGCGGGGAGAGCTGGAAATCACCGATGCTCTCCACTGGCTGATCGAAAATGGGTACCAGGTCGGGTACCGCATGGTTGAAGGCTGGTGGAAGGACACAGGAAAACCCGAAGATATCCTCGAGGCAAACCGGCTCATTCTGGAGGGGATGCAATCCTCCGTCCTCGGGACCGTTGAAAAAAGTGTGATCAAGGGAGAAGTTGTCGTGGGTGCCGGCTCATGCATACGGTCGGGTTCGGTGCTCAGGGGACC
>JAJRCL010000048.1 GCA_028679035.1 Methanomicrobiales archaeon
CAGGGTGATCCCGGATAAGGATCCGTGCCATCTCGATCTCCAGCGGCGTGGGTGTCCCGTACAGCCATCCGAGGTGCAGCTGTTCCTGCACCGCGTCCCGCACCCCGGAGTGGTTGTGCCCGAGGATCAGGGGGCCGTACGCCATGCAGCAGTCGATGAGATCCTTTCCATCTGCGGTAACAAGGTGCGATCCCTGCGCCCGTACCGTGTAAAAAGGATAGGGTTTGATTGCCCGAACCGGGCTTGATACCCCGCCCGGCATCAGCTGCTGTGCCTCGGCAAAGAGCTCCTCGGATGTCACAGCCACCCCGCGACCTCCTCGGCGAAGTAGGTGATGATGAGATCCGCTCCTGCCCGCTTCATGCAGATCAGGCTCTCCATGATGGCGGATTTCTCATCGATCCAACCCTGAGCGGCGGCGGCCCGGATCATGGCGTACTCCCCGCTCACCTGGTAGGCAGCAACAGGAAGCCCGAGGCTTACGACCTCGGCGAGGATGTCCAGGAACATACCCGCCGGTTTCACCATCAGGATGTCTGCCCCTTCCGCCATGTCGATCTCCGACTCCCGGAAGGCCTCACGTGCGTTTGCCGGGTTCAGCTGGTAGGTCGTGCGATCCCCGAACACCGCACTCGAGTGCGCAGCCGAGCGGAAAGGACCGTAAAAGGAGGAAGCAAATTTCGTCGAATAGGACATGATGAGCGTTTCCTGGTGTCCGGCCCGGTCCAGCGACCGGCGGATCACTGCCACCATGCCGTCCAGCATGCAGGATGGTGCGACGATATCGGCGCCCTGGTTCGCATGGCTGACGGCAATCTTGCCCATAAGCTCCAGCGACGGATCGTTCAGCAGATCGCGCCCATGGGGAGTGTCGCCGATGATCCCGCAGTGGCCATGATCGGTGTATTCGCACCCGCACACATCGGTGATCACCACCATCTCCGGTACCGCTTCCTTGATGCGGGGAATGGCCTGCTGGATGACCCCGTCGGGGGAAAAAGCGCTGCTGGCAACAGCGTCCTTGCATGCAGGAATACCGAAAAGGAGCAGCGCCCCAACCCCGGTTGCGCTAATTCGCTCCGCGACTGCAGAAACCTCATCGACCGGGTACCGGTACTGTCCGGGCATCGTTGCTATCGGGACCCGTTCACGGATATTTTCGTCAATAAATATCGGATAAACGAGATCAGTTTTGCTCAGGTGCACCTCGGAGAGGAGTTCACGGATCCCTCTCCGGCGCAGCCGTCTTAAGCGTCGTTCCGGAAACACAGCTTATCACCCCTGGTAATTGCCCGCACGATGGCCTCTGCCGATGCGAGATCCCCGCTCTCGGCGGAGGTACGGACCGCTACAGTCGCGTCTGCCAGCATTTTTTTCACCATCACCCGCGTGAGATCGTCCATGACCTCCCGGGTGCGGTCATCCCCGTTTCCGAGGCGGTGGATCGCACGATCCCGCTCCCGCACCCGGATCATCTCAGCCCAGATGTAGAGATCGGCAAGGATATCGTCCCCCGCCTGACGGTTCATGAGCCGGATAAACGCGTCCAGCTCCTCGTCGATGAACTCCCGTGCCCGTTCTGCTTCATTCTTCCGGGACCGCATGTTTTCCTCGCTGATGCTGCGCAGGTCATCGATCCCAAAGAGGCGGACTCCCTCGATGCAGTCAGCCCCGTCTTCGACATCCCGGGGCTGGGCGATATCGATGAGCACGAGCGGGCGGGGTACCGGCTCCGAAGGCCATTTACGCTCCCGCATCACTTCCTGCAGCGGATCGCAGTGGATAATCGGGTGCGGTGCGGACGTGCAGGAAATCACTACATCGGAGAGTGCGATGTAGCGGTAGAGATCTTTCAGGTTCACCGCCCTTCCCCCGATCTTATCGGCAAGGATGACCGCACGCTCATACGTACGGTTTGCCACGTAAATGGCGGTAAGCCCCTTCGCTGCGAGCGCCTGTGCCACGAGCATACCGAGTTCCCCACTCCCGATAACAAGGATATGGCGCTCTGCAAGGGATCCGATCTGTTCTTCTGCGAGGGCGACCGCTGCCGATCCAATGGATACTGCGCCGCGGTTGATCTGTGTCCTGCGCCGCACCTGGATGCCAACGTGCACCGATTTGTCGATCGCCAGACTGATCAGGGGGCTTGCGGCGATTTCTTCTGTCGCGAGGGCAAGCGATTTTTTCATCTGCCCAAGGATCTGGTCTTCCCCGACAATCATGGAGTCAATCCCCGCTGCAAGTTCGAGGAGGTGGCGCAGCACGGCGGTTCCTTCCAGGACGGTAAACCCATTTCTTCCCTGCTCGGCAAGGAACATCTCCAGGGCTGGCCCGTCCCCCTGCACCAGTATTTCCACCCGGTTACAGGTCTGCAGGATCAGGGCGCCCTTGAACCGTTCCCGGGCGGCCGTAAGAAAAGCACGTTCGTCAGGAAAACGGTGCACTTCAATCGTTCCGGCATGTGCCGAGTGGTGTGAAAGGCTTGCTAGCGCAAGCGAGGCAACCAGATGTTCATCCATGCAGGTACCGCTCCCGTGCCAGTCGCCCGGCGGTTTCCTGTCCTGCTGCGAGCGCATTCCAGACCGCGGGGTCGCAGAGCACAGCGTGAAGAATCGCTGCCCGCTCCTGCCAACTGGTACCTGTGGCCTTCAGCTCCCGGCGCAGGGATTCCTGCAGAAGGACCATCTCCTCCATGTGTGGAAATGTAGCCTCGAGGTGCTCCCGGACGAAACGGGGAAGTGTGGGGGCTTTCCCATAGGTCGAGATCGCTATGACGTAACCTTTTCCCTGCACGACGGAAGGAACGATCACATCTCCTGCCTCCCCCATCGCGTCGTTGACGAGCACTCCTTCCGCGGCGCAGATCTCCTCCAGGAAGCGGTTCGCAGCACGGTCCGAAGTTGCAAGGACCGCGAGAAACGCTCCATCCAGGATCCGGTGGATAGCCTCCCGTGATTCGGGGCTGATATCTTCCCGGATCCGCTGCACTGCGAGTTCTTCCAGATCCGCTGTAAAGGAACGGCTCACCACCACGACTGCTGCCTCCCGTGCAAAGAACGCCGCTTTGCGTGCCGCGACCTCGCCCCCGCCAAAGATGACGACCTTTTTCCCGCGCAGATCGATCATCAGGGGGATCATCAGGATATATCTATGAATGGGTTTACTTTAAGGTGCCTGAATCGTGCGACGACAGGAACGTTTTCCGGCACTCCATACGCCGGATTGAACCGCGGTCTTACGCACATGTGGCTTCACCCACACGCAAATCGTGCGAAAAATTGGAGGATCAGATTTCCTGCCCTCCCTTACACCATTCCCTCATATTTCTGCTGCAGGAGCTGCGTGACCATAGGGGACTGTGCGGCAACCCGCACCATCTTCTGAACGGCAGTGGAAAGCTGGTCGTTCAGGTCATGGACCTGCCGATCAGTGATGTGTCCCTGGTGAGCCGCGCTCTTGATGCGTTCCTCCGCCACCTGGCAGGAATAGAAGAAACGGTCGACGGTTTCGGCGGCCTCTGCCGTCGTGCCGTACTGCCCCTGTGCCAGCGCACGGTCCATATCCTGCACCTGTGCATCGATTGTGTTCAGGACGTCGATGATGGACGCGTACGCCCTGCCACGATCCCCCTCAATCAGGTGATCGATAAAACCATCTGAAGGAGGCGTCATTCCCCCCTCACCACCGGTGAGCTGATCGATCCGTTTGCGCCGTTGCCAGTACCCGGCAAGAACGATGATGAAAATCGTCGTAACAAGTCCGGCGATCGTGAGGGTGTTCTGCGTCATCCAGGTGATGAGCCCGCCGGCAATCGACAGGCGGGTCCACGGTACCTGCGTAGGCGCCGCGTCCGGCTCGTGTGCGGCTGCAGTGACCTTTACCGAAATAAGCCCGAAGACCGAGAGCCCGTCCGGTGAATCTCCGGTAAAGATCATATTGCCTCCGATGTCGTTACCGGTAAAGGACGTCGCGAGCACCGTGGGTTCCCCTCCGTCGGGGATCCGGAAAATCCGGATCCCTCCGCTGCCACCGTGGTCCTGTACCCATTGGCCCGGCACTGTCATCCAGATTGTCGCAACGCCGGTCGAGCTCAGGTTGACCTTGTCGACCCGCATCGTATAGGCAACTCTATCGATCTCCATATTCGCCGCGGCGGCGGCTGCGGCAAAACCCTCCTGCGCCGCTGGAGACGGCCTCTCGATGATGCTCAATGTGACGGCTGCATCCGGGGGAAGGTCTGACAGCCGGACGGTGAACCAGGCCTTCACCTGCCCGATACTGATTTCCGCGGTCACCGGCGTGCCCTCGATCAGCACCCCGGTGAGCGTACCCGTAATCCGTCCCCCTTCCTCCACGATTCCCTCTGCACTGATCGTGATCGCACAGCGTTCATCTTCAAGGACGATGGTGTGCTCTCCCGTCGTGACGGTATACCCTTCGGACACCGCGGTACTGCGGTCGACGACTACGTGTCGTTCCCCGGCGGTTCCTTCAGAGATCCCGATCGCGTGCGATGCGTGCAGCACTGATGCGATCGCAGCAGCTTCTTCCGGTTGCGCAGGTATCTCGGGTTTCGCCTCTGGCGCGGCGGGTCCTTCCCGCAATTCCTCCAAGGATGGGCGATCCGAGGAAGAGGACTCGGTCATCACGTGTGATCCACTGCCTCCGGAAGATCCTCCTCCGGAAGATGAGGAGGACTGCTGCACCACGACCGCGCCCGTCACCCGGGAGGTGTTGGCTCCGGTACTGTGGGTCACGGTGAGCGAGACATCATACGACCCCGGGCTGGTGAATGTGTGCGTGGGTTCCGGTTCTGCCGAGGTCCCACCGTCCCCGAACGACCAGTTCCAGGTCGTCGGTTCTCCGGTAGAGAGATCCGTAAACGCCACCGGCAGCGGGGCATAACCGCTTACCGGCGAGTTTGAGAATGCGGCGACCGGTGGTGTAATGGCCGGGAGTTCACCAACGGTGATCGTAATCGTCTCTTCGTCCTCCCGTTCTGCATCCGCCACCATGAAGGTGATCTCATACGTCCCCTCCTCGCCCGCAACCGGCGTCCATGTAAAGACTCCCGTTTCGGTGACGAATGTTGCATTTGCCGGCAGATCCAGCGCATAATACGAGAGGATGTCCCCGTCCGGATCCTCTGCACCGATCGTCAACGTCAGCAGCGATCCAGGGCTGACCGAACGGTTGCCGATTTCGGCCAGTACCGGCGCAGAATTCCCGGGCTCTGCAGGCTCCACGGTGATAATCACCTGCTCAAAGTCACCAGCACCCGCGATGTCGGTCAGGGTGAAATTTACCGTGTGCACACCCGCCTGGCCCGCAACCGGCGTCCAGGTAAACCAGCGGTACCAGGAGTCAAAATATGCACCCTCCGGCATATCCTGCGCATCGAAGGAAAGGGCCGACCCGGCATCCGGATCACTGCCCGAAACCGTGAACGCAATCTCAGCGCCGACCAGTCCGGACTTCGGCCCGATGGGATCCAGGACCGGCGGGTTGTTGGTACCTGTCACTGTGATGAGGGAAGCCCGTTCCGCGGTGTCGCTCCCGGCGGCGTTCGTCACCATGAGGCTTACATCGAAGGTTCCGGCGTCTGCATAGATGTGTTCCGGGTTACGCAGGTGCAGATCGGTTGTATTGAACCATACCCCGTCTCCGAATGACCAATTCCATGCGGCGATGTTCTCCCCGCCGGACAGGTCGATGAACGTTACCACCAGCGGTGCGGTACCGGCTACTGGATTCGCAGAGAGATCTGCATTTGGCGGAAGGAGACTGGGCACATAGTCAATCGAACTGCTCTGCCAGCTCCATGGTCCCATGAGCGGGTGAGGATCTGCCGCCGTTGCATTGATGACGTGGGCTGTATCTCCAACACCGTCGTTGTCGGTGTCGGCACCAGAGTACTCGCCATAGTAGTTCCCCAACACCCCGGTGCGCTGGCTGTCATCGTACCAGTACGATTGCGGAACGGGGTTTTCCCAGACATTCCCGCTGCTCTCGTCAATGGCATTGATCGTATTTCCCTCTATGTTGTTGAGATACAGGTTATTTCCGCCGGTGGATGGCCAGATGCGGATGCCCACACCGTTCCCTTCCACATTGTTTTCTATTACCGTATTGCCCGCAACATTCCACAGGCAGATCCCATCCCATTCATTATTGGAGAACGTATTGCGGGAGATGGTGTTGGCGACCTGCGCCGGTCCTGAAGAAGACCAGACCAGAATACCCCGCTTGCTGTCGGTCGCGGTGTTACCCTGCACGATATTGTCCTGTGACCCGGCAAGGAGGTATATCGCATACCCGGTGCTGGTGGGAACGTTGTAGCCGGATACTTCATTGTCCAGGATCTGGTTCTCTCCCCCGCCGCTGGCCCGGATTCCGTACATCCCGACGCCCGGCCGGGCAACGACCAGATTATTACTGACGGTATTGCGCATTGAATTGATCTGTACGCCGTACAGCGTGTCCAGGATGGCGAACCCGTCCAGTACGATGCCATCCGCCGAGAGGGTGACCCCGGTGCCTCCGGTCGCGTGGATCTCGGGCCTTCCCCCGCCGGTATCGACCCCACGCAGCGTAAGCGGTTTTCCGATGGCGACCCGTTCCACGTACATACCGCTGTCCGCGAGAATGATGTCCCCCGGGTTCGCGCTGTCCACAGCGGCCTGGATCGTCGTGTAGGACAGGCTGGTGTTGCTGTTATGCACCGGTCCTTCGCTGACACCCTCTACGGTGATGAGGCCCGATTGTACCATCATATCGGACCCGCCGTCGTTAATCACCGTGAGGGTAATGTCGTACACCGCAGGGATGACGAAGGTGTGGACCGGGTGCTGGTTGGTCGCATTCGTACTGTCCCCGTCTCCGAAGTCCCACTGCCACGTCGCAGGGAAGCCGCCGGACAGGTCGGTGAACTGTACCGTCAACGGTGCCGTGCCCGCGACCGGATACGCGCTGAAGTTCGCGACGGGCACTGTCACGTCGACGAATTCCATCGCATCGAACCATGCGGTGCCAGCACCGTTATTGAAGTCGCACAGGAACCACAGCATTGTGGCATCGGGCGGCATCGCCGGCAGGGTGAATGGTTCGCTCGTGTAGTACGTCCAGGGGGTCGTCCCGCTGATCCAGCTGGTCTCCATGACATACCCGCCGGACATGGTCCATCCATCAGCGTTCACATAGTCGAGGCCAAAGATCGCCCCGCCTGGCGTGACGTTTTGCGTTCGCATCCAGCCACGGATCACGTACTGGTGTCCCGGAACCGCAATTGCGGTGACGTCCTGGTAGAACCTGTCCAGACCCTTCGGATCTGCCTCATCGCCCCGGAGAGACGATACGCCGTCCGCTGCGGTGGAGCTGTCCAGCGTATAGGGGAAGGGGGATGTCCCATCCCATCCACTGGTCCCCTCCTCAAACCCCGGGTTGATCAGGAGATTCGAACTGGCCGCAAGGCTTGGTACGATAAGCCCGGTGCAAAACAGGATACATCCGCAAATGATCATCCGCATACATGTATTGTGCCAAACCTCGCCCGACACCAAAAACCCCCCTCAATGCCCGCAACTGCAGATTGAGACAGGATTCCATTATTTGAATACCAGATCCGGACCAGTTTCTTCGTGCAGAAGTACACTGGGATCCTACCGGGGATGGAAATGGTGGTGATATTCCTCCCTCACAAGGAAAGACCACCACACGATTTTCATACCCAAGGGTAATTGGATCCTGTCTTACCGATCATTGCGGACAAACTGCTCACTGTGGAAAGCTCCGCACCTGAAAGTATTTAAATAACTCTATCGGACAGATTTATGCAATCCTTTGGTAAAATTGAGTATGATAAAATCGAAATGATAAAATAATTCAGCTAAAATTTCGTCCATTTTAAAAAATGCTATAAAAGAATTTTCATTTACGCTCCTTGAACGAAGGAAGCATTTCATTTGGAATTCCCACACAATGCGTAATAATCAGGGTCACAGGGAAGCGGTGTTCACTTTCACGAAAGTTATGCAGTCCCGCAGGATTATGGAAAGAGCAAATCATGCAAAACCTGCTCTCAGAGAAGGGTGTACCAGTTTATTGCAATCGCATTCCGGTGCAATTCCGGACAATACTCACGCGATTCTCCGTAAATCCACTTCGTTCCGAGTTGCCCTTCGCAAATTGTTTTTTGTACAATTTGTGAAATTTCCGTATTTTAATCCCGATTTTTCAATATTTCCTATCTAAGACAATAATTTCTCTGTTTTTGGGGCATCGGGTAAA
>JAJRCL010000232.1 GCA_028679035.1 Methanomicrobiales archaeon
ATTTCGAAGAACGGATCTTTCCGGGAACAGTTGTATACATTCGCATGCACGGCAGGGGCACATGGTACGATTACGATTATTCCTCAGAAGAGCTCATACGGATCGCCGATAGTATCCGCAGGATCAACCCGGATCGTGCCTATATTTTCTTTAATAACGATACAGCCATGCTGAAGAACGCTCTGGAGCTGCAGGAGATTTTCAATTCTGCGTCATAAGATTCTTTTTTACCTCCTTTTTCGGGTTGCCCAGACTGCATATACCTGAGAGGGAAAAATTTTTGAGGAAGAATGCAGGTATTTCCAGACGTGATCCAGATGCGGACCGTTTCATTCCTGGTCATTACTGCAATCCTTCTGTGTACCCTTTCTGCCGGCTGTCTCCAGCATCCTGCAGGCCTGGAAACCACCGAACAGATCGAAAATCAGTATCCGGTATTTGAATATTCCCACGTGGAAGTTCAGAACATGAACGGGAAGACAACGGTTACCGGGGATAGTGGCAGTAGCGTTCTGTTACATGCGGTGAAACGGACCCGGTTTGGTGCGGCAGAACTGGAACGGGTCAGGATCGACGGATCGGTACGGGATGGGACACTTGTCCTGCAGACGGTGGGCACCGATCTCCCATTTTCCGGAGTATCGGTAGATGTGGATGTGCAGGTTCCCGCTTCTGTGCTGGTCGGGAGCGTATCATCCTCGAATGGAGAAGTCAGCATCCGTGATGTTACGGGGGATGTCGATGCAGGAAGTGCAAACGGTGCGATTACCCTGGTAAATATTGCCGGGTACGTCCGTGTGACTGGATCAAATGGAGCGATCGACGTCCGGAATGTAACCGGTATCCGCGGGATAACCACTTCGAACGGGGCCGTCGTCGCGGAGCTCCGGAACATTCGATCCGATATCGCTATATCGACTGCCAACGGCGAAATCAGGCTCGCTGTGGCCACGGACCTCAATGCAACCCTGATTGCGACCACCGCGAACGGGGCGGTCACCGCTGAAGGAATACCCATGAACACGACCATTCGGGAGCGCACAAGAATCGAAGGTGTCCTGGGAGACGGCAGTTACCGGGTAACCGTGTCTACGCAGAATGGCAATATTGCCATTCTGCCCTTGTAGTTCGAGTTGATTCATCCATAGGCAGGCGCACGCTCGCTCGTGCAACACGTCATATCGTAAAATGACAGGAAAAAAAGAATTTAACCGAAGAGGGCACCGAGACCGGCCATGCCGCTCTCTTCCTCTTCTTCCTTCTTGTGTTCTTCCTTCTTTGCTGCAGCCTCTGCCTTCGGGGCTGCCGCTGCGGGTGCCGCAGCTGCCGGCGCCGCTGCCGGGGCGGCGACTGCTGCCTTGCTGATGGCTTCAGCTATGTCTACGCCCTCGAGGGACGCGACCAGTGCCTTTGCACGTACTTCATCAACAGCGATACCGGCGGCAGATAGTACTGCCTTCACACTCTCTTCCGTGACGGGCTTTCCCGCGTGGTGCAGGAGAAGTGCCGCGTAGATATACTCCATCACAAATCACCTTGAATATAAATTATGCATTTTTCGCAATATTCTTCAATGCTGACATTTCGCTCTGTGCCTTTCCGATGATCAGGTCTATAATGCTCCGATCGTAGACGGGTGCCTGCACACCGAGCGCACGGGCTTCGATGAACGCCTTTCCGATCAGCGGGCGGATTGTCTGCCGGACCGGGATTGCTGCATTCAACGAGAGATTGAAACCGTGCTGTGCTGCACGCATGACATCCGCCATGAATGCGACATCATCAATGGCCAGCTGTTCAGGGCGGTAAATAACCCCCTCGCTGTAACCGCCTACGAGATTGAGCCCGACGTCCATTGGCTTGATTTCCAGCTTGGCAAGGATATCTGCAACTTTCCTGCTGATCACTTCGCCCTGTCTGACGACGGTCTTGGTCTCCCGGATCCTGACCTTCCCGCCTTCAATAGCGGCGGGAATACCTGCCTGCTGCAGCTCGGCAACGATCGGTCCCGGTTTGAAGCTCGTTGGACCTTTCTGGACAACGATGTCTTCCGGTGCGATCTCCCCAGCCTTTGCCGGCATTTTGGTCTTGGTCTGTTCCAGGAGCTTGTAGAGCCGGAACGGGTTTGCGTCAGTGAATATGAGCGCAGATTGTCCGCCGATAAGACTCTTCATCTCAGCGAACGCCCCGCCGATCTCCGTGAGCGCCTGCTCAACCAGGGTATTCCGGGTCATCTTGATAAGGGAGATCTCGCGCAATCCGCCCCGTATTTTCTGGAGCTGGTGGGCGGGGATGCCGTGCATATCGACAACGCCGACGACCTTGTACTGGGACGCGTGCTTTTTGATGTCTTCTACTTCGTCCCTCTTCCACTTCGGAAGGTGGTGCGTATACAGCGTCACTTAGACCACCCGGACTGCCGGTCCCATCGATGTCTTCACATAGATCGACCTGATGTTCAGCGGGCCCTGCTCGAGAACCGTCTCCACCCGTTTGAGGATCGCATCGATATTCTCTGCGATCTGGGCAGGATCCATGTCCCTGCTGCCGACCTTGGCATGAAAGACTTTCTTGTCCTTCGTGCGGATCTTTACCGATTTACGGAGACGCTCCACCATTGGGCGGATGTCTGTTCCCTGCGGTATCGGTGTTGGCATCCTTCCCCGCGGACCCAGCCGGGGACCGAGGTATCTGCCGACCTGTGACATCACCGACGTTTCCGCCAGGAAGAACCGGTATTTCGCGGCAACTTTTCTGGCCTCTCGGGGAGCGCCACCCAGTTTTTCAATGTCCTGGGGGCCAAGAATGAGGTCCACTTTGGCATCCTTTGCCTGCGTGGTAATATCCCCTTTCCCGAGGACAGCGATTTTCGGTATCTCGCCGGTCCCGTGCGGGAGAAGAATCGTCTCGTCGATACGATTCTTCGGCTGCGCCATGTCAATATTCTTGAGATTGATGGTAATATCCACACTCTCACGGAATTTGCGTGGCGGCGATTTTTCCAAGGCTGTCTTCACAGCCTCGATGATCTTTGTCTTCTCGACCATCAATTACCTCCATAGTACGCGACCCTGAGGATCTTCTATGGATTTCTCCTTCATTTCTCTATGAGAATGCTGTCAAACTCGCTCGCATCGATCGCTTTCAGCATTTCCTTGGGCGGGCGGTCGTTCACCGTCACGCCGATGGAGACACATGTCCCGACAACTTCCTTTACCCGTGATTTCAGGGTGTAGGAGAGCATGTCGGACTGCTTCATGCGGGCGATCCTGACGGCAGCCTCGAGTGGCAGGTTACCCACCGTCTGGGTCCCGGGCGTTGCTGCGCCTTTCTCGACCCCGGCCTCTTTCTTGATAAGGGCCGACGTAGGTGGAACGCCGACTTCAATGGTAAATGCCTTCTTATCGTCAACGATGACCTTGACCGGGACCTGCATTCCGTTAAATTCACCGGTCTTTTTGTTGATCTCGTCAACGACGGCTTTTACATTGATGCCGAGCGGTCCCAGCGCCGGGCCAAGAGAGGCCCCGGCTGTTGCCTTGCCACCAGGTACAAGTATTTCAACTACTTCTGCCATCGCAGTACCACCATGCTGTACCCATACGGATCAGCAATGGATTTACATAATTTGCAGCCGGGACACTTAAAGATATCAATCCGACCCACGCCGGGAACAGGAAAAATATCACGTCTCATTGACAGCAGATTGAAGGAAATTTTTTCGCACAGAATCGCCCTGCACGACGGATGCATCCAGGGAAAGCCATTTTTCCGACGATCTGAAAAAGAGAGATATAATCAGGTTATGTCTTCTGCCTTTTCCACGACCCGCACATGGTCGCCGCGGACGGTGATCGGGATCGGGACGACACTTTCGTATAATTCGACCGTGATCTCTTCCTTCCCTGCATCGACCCGTTTCACCACGGCTTTCTCCCCCTTGAATGGGCCGGCAATCAGCTCCACAATAGTACCTTCCTGGATGCCGCTTACCACAGGTTTCGGTACCAGGAAATGCCCGACCTCTTCGAGGCTGGTCTCTCCGCGGACCACGGCACGTGCATGCGGAACAAATTCCACCAGCTGTTCTATCCGGGCAAAGGGTTCCGGAGATTCAACAAGAACGTATCCACGCAGTTCGTCCGGAACGATGATAGCATAGACACGGATATCGGTCTGGGTCTCAACTGCCTTCTGGATGCTGTCCGCTACAGCACGTTCCTGCTTTGCAGTCGTTTTTATCGCATAAATTCGGCTTTTTTCTTCTTCACTCATGG
>JAJRCL010000233.1 GCA_028679035.1 Methanomicrobiales archaeon
TCGCAATGTAGGTGAGGGTGTTCTGCTCCAGGGCAGGGGCTCCGATGATGATCTCGTCCGGCATTGCGCCAGTGTGATCTGGGATACAATCAAGAGCGCTGCCAGGGCGATCAACGTGATAATGGCAACGATGGCACTTACCAAGTTCCTGTTCATCACGTTGCACCGGTGAATGCCGTGGTTTGCATGATCGATTCCTCTAGATGATATTCACTGACCCAGGCTTCGCTTTCTCAAGCCCGTCGGAATAGATGTACTCACGGAAATCCGGTACTGCCGTTGCGTTTGTCATGTTATTTGCTATCATCCACCGCGCTTCGTCCTCCATCGCGGTAATGAGAGACTGATCGAGCGTGACGGAGAACTGGTTTTGCTGCCAGACCGTATCCATGTAGCCGGCATCGAGATTCAGGCTTTTCTGTACGATCGCCCGGGATTCCGCCGGATGCATTCGTAAATAATCCTCTGCCTGCACAAGGGACAGCAGGAATCTGGCTACAAGATCAGGGTGCGCCGCTATCCATGCATCGGTCGAAACAACCAGCGCAAACAGGGGCTGTCCGCTCTGCACCGACCATATTACGGCGTTGCTACCCAGACGATCTCCTGCCGCGTTGGCATATGGCTGGGCCGTCGATATTGCATCAATATCGCCATCCGCAACGGCATTCACCCAGTCTTTCGGAGTCTTAACGTCGACGAGCGTTATGTCCTGCATCGACAAACCGTGCAGGGTGAGGAACCTTCCGAGATGGAATTCCGCTATCGTTCCAACCGTTGTCCCAACCCGTTTCCCTTTGATGTCCGATATATTCTCAATGCTATCCTTCCTCGCCACAAGGTAGGTGAAATATCCCCGGTCGATGATTCCTATCGCGCGAATTTTTTCTTTTTGGAATGCCTTCCTTACGAGAGGAAACTCGGTAACTCCTGCGGTAATGTCTGATTCCCCGTTTACTAAAGCATCTAGTGAACCTGCTCCGGAATCATATTTCTGAAGCGTCACATTGATGCCGTTCTTTTCGAAAAAGTGCTGGTCTGCAGCAATCCAGATGAGTGCCGTCGATTCGAACGGTGAATATGCAACGACAACCGATTCCATTTTTTCCGGGCCGGTTTTTTGGGCGTCCAGAAAAGACCACGCGCCGAGTCCCGCGAGGATCAGGATGGCGATGACAGCAATCGTCAAGGTTACTTTCCAGTTCATTCAAAATCTCCAGGGGAGTAGGATTTCATGATTATTTCACCGGATGATGTTTACCGAATTTGGTTTCATCGCGCTACGCCACACCGGTGTAAATATCCTACCAACATCCGGCACGGTCATTGCGATGGTCATGTTACTCTCATATCCTCTACCGAGCTTCGTCCTCCAATGCAATAATGAGCTCCTCTCCTCGATAAAAAAACAACACTGAGGCCTCGATCAGAGGTGTACTGATCCCTGTCATATTGATATGTTTTTGAAGTCATCATGGGAGTGTTCAGAGAGAACCAAATATCTGAACCCGCCAGTACCAGTGCATCGGCAATGACGACGGTGACAAAATGATTTGGGCGCCTCAACGAGGTTTCCGATTTCGGCGTCTGCTGAAGGGTGGATAATGAGGATAGATAGGACGCATCATAAATCAATCGCTCGTTCTAATGCAGTGAAACCTGAGCCTGAATGCATCCCGCAAGAGTTCGGCTCTTCATCATCCTGCCCGCATGCAAAGCCATCCCGAATGATCCCTTCCGGAGTAAACCAAACATTCAATCTCCATCGCTTCCCTACCCGGTTATCCGGAGAATTCCAGAATGAAAGTCTCAGTCGGTGCAAAAACCACGCTGTACCCCGATCCCGTTATCGTGGTTGGGACATATGATAGTCATGGGAGGCCCAATGCAATGGTCGCGGCATGGGGAGGGATCTGTTGCTCGGCGCCGCCCTGCATCGCAGTTTCGCTGCGGCCTGCCACCTTCACCTATCGTAATATCACCGAACAGAATGCATTCACCGTGAACATACCTTCAGTAAAATACCTTCGGGAGGTCGATTTTTTCGGTACCACCTCAGGAATCGACACCGACAAATTCGCGGTGACCCGTCTGACACCGGTGAAAAGCAGCCTGGTTAATGCCCCGTACGTCGAAGAATTCCCCATCGTCATGGAATGCCGTCTTCTCCAGACGGTGAACATCGGTATGCATACGCAGTTCATCGGCGAGATCCTGGATACGAAGGTAGATGAGGCCGTGATGGGGGCCGACCGGAAACCCGACGTGACAAAGATCCAGCCATTCTGTTACGACGCCTTCCGGCAGGAGTATTATTGCACGGGTACTGCCATCGGGAAGGCTTTCTTTGAAGGAAAGAAAATTAAGACTCCTCCCGACCACCGCAGGACACCGGATCATCCCTGAGTCCGGAACAGGGGTGAGGATCACCCTGCGCAGGGAATATCCAAGGATGCTGCAGCGATCCCATACCTTTAAAGCGAGGCCGTCCGGGATGTCCGTGGTTCCGGGACATCCATACTCTGCGCAGGGGCGTGCAGCGGTGGTCTTCGATGGGGCATCCCTTTTTGTTGTCGCGCTTGGACATCCTGATTATTACCTATGGTTCGGGTTTCATTCTGCAGATTTTCCGTACCACCACCGGAGCAGAGGAAAGGATATCGGCACGATAACCCACGATGCCATTGCCAGCGGCAAATTGAACGGAGCGAATGCTATCGACAGAATAAAGGCCCCCGCTGGTATGCATGTTCTCACCGAGAGGAATCGGATAAACGAAGGGTCGAGTTCCTTGTCGATCAACCGGTGCGATGATGAGGCATGGTTCCACATCATGAAAATAAGGACACTACTGATGGCGATATTCACATCATAGAATATCAGAACGCTCCGTTGTGCCCCATACATGCCAAAGAGCGATGTCGGAAATGGCATCAGGGCTATGAAAAAGAGAAACAGGACATTAAGGGCGATGAGCGGGCGATCGACTGCGAGAATGAAATGGAATATGCGGTGGTACGACAGCCAGTAACTGGCGATGATAAAGAAGCTGAATGTGAAACCAAAAATTGCCGGGGAGATACCGACCAGGTTCTGCATGAAAACGGCGTCGATATCCTGCAGGGGTAACTCCGAAAGACGGATTTCCAGGACGAGCAGCGTAATTGCGATAGCAAAAATGCCACCACTGAATGCCATTATTTTATCCTTATCCAGGCCGAGCTGGTCAAAATTATTTGTCCCCAATTCTTTGGAACCTCCGGTCATTCGGTCATCTCCCACGTATGATTTCCCTGAAGCAGGATAACCATTTTCCGACCTGAATCAGAAATCCACCCGCCATAGGATTCGGGACAAGTACACATTCCTGAGAAAGCAGCTTTTTCGAACGTTTTTTATCCCTGAAACTTTCCCCATTCCAATTGAGGTCAAATTTTGCCGGGTATAAGATAGAATATTTCAACAGAACCCGGGGGCGGACGCGTTTCGTCAGTGTTGATTTCAGAAATACCCTCGTTTGACAAAACGGATCTAAAAAAAAACTGGTTGCCGGAGAGAAAGAAA
>JAJRCL010000234.1 GCA_028679035.1 Methanomicrobiales archaeon
TATCGAATACTTTGGGGATAATTTTACGTTCAAATCCGAAATCGCACAGATCGGCACCGACGGTGGGAATATCACCTACCAGGTAAGCGAAGTCACGAGCGGATAAGTGTTTAGAATGTTACCTGTTCTGCACGGTCCCGGTAATAGGAAAAAAGCCCCTCTCCCCAGGCAATCGCACGGGGATCGGCGCTGAAAAGATCAGTCGTTGTATCGTACGTGATCCCGTCTTTTTTATAGAGACCGAGCGAAAAGGCTTTATCTGTAACGGTAATCCCGACCTTCAGCGGCTCATTGGTGACGAGAACTTTGAACTCTTTATGGGGTGCAAGCGCCTGAAGCATCTCTGCATAGGGTTCTTCGCGGAGCTTCTCAATAACGTTCGGGCTTACGACCAGTTCTACGGAGGTATTCTCAACGATCCGGTGCGCAAGTGAATCCGCGTGACCAACGGACATGATCGAAGTGAGTCCATGAATCCTGTTTGCATCTTTCACCATATTCAGGAAACGGGAATACACCTGAAAAATATCCACATTGGTGTCGCTGACCAGGTCAGAATCCTGCAGATTTCCGATTCCTGAAAGGAAAGGCTGAGGGATACCTTCCAGAAAATGGGTCGCCCAGAAGTCCCGGTGGCGGTTAATCACTCCCACGGACAGCACAAAATCTTCGATCTTTGTCCGCACGATGTCGCCCAGTGGCGTGAGACGATATTCATAATTGGAGGCCTCGATGAGGTACTGGGCCTGCAGTTTCCGGATCTTGGGGAGAACTGCCTGAGACGTGCTGTTTGTTATTTCACGAATTTCTGACAGTGTCTGGTTTTTTTCACCGAGCGAAAGCAGGATCTGGACCTGGAGCCGCGAGCGGTAGATAGACTGGATCTCGCGCCGCATCTTCTTATACACGTCGATGGGTCGCACGCACACTCTCCTACAGCTTAAGGATTGGCACCTATGCAATAAACATATGGATTTATCTTCGGACCACAGGATGGGAAGACTTCTTTCCAACCGGCCCGGTTGCCTTTCAAGACTATCCCTCCGATGGTCAATCGATGGGTGATTATTGCATCATGTGTCCGGATCGCGCTCTGCAGGCATCCCGGAATTGATGCCCCTGTCCAGACCTGACAAATCGCAACGTTCAGGAAACGTACATATCGGATGTGTACAGAATCCTAGCAAACCAGTGTTTGGCCGAATGAAGAAGCATGCATGCGAAAAATCATGATCTGCGCAGGGATCTTGCCGCCCTCCTGATAGATATCGACGGAGTGCTGTACACCGGGAACGAGCCGGTACCGGGTGCCATTGAAGCTGTCGCAGCGCTGCTGGAGCGTAAGATCCCGCACCGCTATGTCTCGAACAGCACACGGCGCAGCAGGACGATGGTTGCAGAGCGCCTCCGGATAATGGGATTTCCCATCCGGGAAGAGGAGATCTTTACTCCCGCGGTCGCGGCAGCCCGGTACCTTGCTGACCAGAAGAAAATGCGGGCAATCTTTGTAACGACGAACGATGTAATCCCGGATTTCGCCTCTGCGGGGATAATCCCGGTATCTGACCATGTCGATGCGGTTATCGTTGGGGACGCTGACGGGTCGCTCACGTATGACCTTTTGAATACTGCATTCAGGGCAGCAATGCAGGGTGCGCAAATCCTGGCCCTGGAGAAAGACCGTTTCTGGATGGATACGAATGGGCTTTCCCTCGCGGCCGGGCCGTTCGTGACTGCGCTTGAATATGCGACAGGAAAGAATGCAATTGTCATCGGGAAACCCTCCCCGACGTTTTTCCAGCTCGCGCTTTCCAGTATGCATGTCCGGGCCGGAGAAACGGCGATGATCGGCGACGACGTTCATGCCGATATCAGCGGCGCAATGCAGTATGGGCTGCGTGGGATCCTTGTCCGGACGGGGAAGTTCAGCGCAGATGTCCTGAGGCAATCCGGAGTGAAACCGACTCTTATTCTCGATGCGTTTCCCGCGGTACTGGATCTGTTCGTCGACACTTCGTACCACACATGACCCTGCGGAGTCGTTGTGGAACCCATTCCGGGTCGAAGGAACCGGAATGATAATACGCACCACGCGAACCTGTACAACGGATGGATGAACCTGACCCCGGAACCTGGCGCAAAGAAAAGGGGGTCCTCAGACTCACGTCTGAAATCGGTGAATATCCTTCTCCCGGAGATTTACTGTTAGCAGATGCGATGAATAATCCTGATGCCGGCGGAGGTTTCAGTCTCCGGATCACTGGCACGACTCTTGAGCTGCAGGTCCATGCGATGGACCTTGGAAAATTTAAGCAGTATCTGGCGTACCAGAGCACTGCCATCGGGAGATCTTCTTTTATCCATGCGGACGCATTTCAAAATCTTATCGGGCAAATCGAGAATATCCGATCCTACGGGATTCGGGGCGGGAAGAGAATTTATTATGGTTACAATGCCGAACGGAAGGTAAAAAACCGAAAAAATGCAGTTGCTACACGGACGACCGGGTTTTACGCCTCGGGTAATACATTCTCCCGGGAAATCCATGAATTACCAGCGGAATTCGAAAATACCGTCATCTGCGGCGATAGCTCGGATATTCTCAAGACCATTCCTTCCGGGTGCATCGACCTGGTCGTTACGTCACCGCCGTACAATTTTGGCCTTGAGTATGATGCGAGCTCAGACGGGATTCTTTGGGAACTGTACTTCTCCCGGTTGTTTGGCATCTTTGATGAATGCATTCGCGTTCTGAAGTATGGTGGCAGAATTCTCGTCAATGTTCAACCACTCTTTTCGGACTATATCCCGTCCCATCATATCATTTCCAGCTATTTCATGCAGAAAAAAATGCTCTGGAAGGGTGAAATCCTCTGGGAGAAGAACAATTACAACTGCAAATATACCGCATGGGGAAGCTGGAAGAGCCCGAGCAACCCGTACCTGAAATATACCTGGGAATTTATTGAAATTTTTTCCAAAGGAGAGCTCACGAAACGGGGGAACCCCGCAAATATCGATATCACCGCCGATGAGTTTAAAAAATGGGTGAATGCGAAGTGGGCAATCGCACCGGCCCGGGACATGAAAAAGTATGATCATCCGGCGATGTTTCCTGAAGAACTGGTTGAGCGGATGCTGAAGCTGTTCAGTTACCAGAATGATATCGTCCTGGATCCCTTCAACGGCGTAGGCACAACGACAGTTACCGCAAAAAAACTGAACCGGCGGTACCTTGGCATTGACATATCGGAAGAGTACTGCCGGAGAGCACGCCAGCGGCTACAGGATATTCCGGATACTGAAGAAACGGGGATATAAGGAAACGATTGTGAGGCGGGTGGCCCATGGTCCCGAAAAATTAAATGGGGTTCAGGAGGAGTCAGGAAGGATTATCCGGTTCTGCACGGTACGGATAAACGATTCTCAAGGATTTGCATGAATCCGTTTTTTCGCATCTGGGATCGGCGCATAATGACGGGATAGGCGGCTGCGCGCTCAGCAATGAGCTCAAATGTGGTCGGTATCATAATCCCACGTCGGATTGCGCCTATATAATCATTCGGGGTGCGCAGGGCGAAAGTGAGTAAAGATCTGCCTATTCCGGGAATTCGGGCTTTAATCGATGTAATCTGCCACCCTCTGCCATGGATAATTCTATAATGCTGAAGATGAGTTATACTACCTAGGTCTGGATATGCTCACAATCGAGGATTTACACGTCGAAGTCGGTGAGAAAGAGATCCTTCACGATATCAATCTCAGGATTCCGGCGGGAGAAACACATGTCCTGATGGGACCAAACGGTTCCGGGAAGAGTACCCTTTTAATGACCATCATGGGATTTTCGAATTTCCATGTTACCCAGGGAAAAATCCTCTTCAAGGGGGAAGATGTCACCCGTATGCCGATCCATGAGCGGGCCAAGCGGGGTATTGGTATCATGTTTCAGCGACCCCCCACGGTTTCGGGCCTGAAGCTCGGGAAGCTGCTCGCGGCGACCAGCGGAAACCGGGCAGAGGATATCCAGAAATATGCCCAGATCGTACACATGGACCGGTTTCTGGAACGGGATATCAACAAGGGATTTTCCGGCGGCGAGATCAAGCGTAGTGAAATCCTGCAGCTGCTGATCCAGAATCCTGATTTCCTCATGCTGGATGAGCCCGAAAGCGGGGTCGACCTGGAAAATATCTCGCTTATGGGTTCGGCGATCGGGCAGCTGCTCGAAAAAGACCTTCATGGCCGGCAGCGCAAGAAAAGCGGGCTGATCATCACCCACACCGGGTATATCCTGGACTACATCGACGCCGACGCCGGGCACGTCATGTGCGACGGGGAGATCAAGTGCCGCGGCAACCCGCGGGAGATCCTCAAGGACATCAAGGTCATGGGATACAAGGAGTGTATGGTATGCCACCACGTATAGAACCGACCTCCACGCTTTCGGAGGAGGACAAAAAAAGGCTGGCGCTCTCCGGGATCGAGGTCTCCCAGGCAAACCGGTGCGGAAGCTACCTGCAGATGAACCAGGACGTGGTGCATGCCACCTGTTCCGAAAGCGGGATCGAAGTCCTCTCCATCGCAGATGCACTCGCAAAGTACGACTGGCTGAAGGAGTATTCCTGGAATGTCGTGGCAAAAGACAAGGATGAATATACACAGTACGTCGCAGCCCAGAAGGACCCGCGCGGGTATGTGATCATCGCCCATACGGGGAGTAAGAACATTCTCCCCATCCAGGCGTGCCTTTACCTCGGACGGGAACAAATCCAGCATGTCCATAACATCATCATTGCCGAAGAAGGAGCAGAACTGCATATCATCTCGGGATGTGCGAGCGGCAGTCACGTCGGTAAGGGCGGTGCACACTACGGGATAAGCGAATTCTACGTTGGCAAAAATGCCAAGATCAGCTTCACGATGATTCATACCTGGAATGAGGACATCGAGGTCTACCCGCGGAGCGCTTCCCGTGTTGATGACAATGGTACGTTTCTCTCCAATTACGTGTGTATGCAGCCGGTGCGCAAAGTGCAGATGTACCCGACAGCGACTCTGCGGGGGGAAAATGCCGTTGCCCGTTTCTCGAGTGTGATCATCGCCACACCGACCTCCTACCTGGACGTGGGCTCCCGGGCGATTCTTGAAGGGAAAGGGTCGAGTGCGGAACTGGTCACGCGGGCGATCACCCGGGGAGGTACGATCATTTCCCGCGGGCACATCCACGGGAAGGTCGCCGGGACGAAAGGTCACCTGGAATGCAAGGGCCTGATCCTGGAAAACGGGCGTATCTATGCGATACCCGAGATTGAAGGAAA
>JAJRCL010000235.1 GCA_028679035.1 Methanomicrobiales archaeon
GGGATCGGCATCCTCATTGGCATCTCCTTTCGTGTGCACCACAAGCGGAGACGCAGTTTCTATCGCGGTGACGCGGTGGCTGATGAACCCGTTTCCCTGCGGGGACGCAAAGGTGATGATATCGCCGACGCGGATCTCCTGTTCCGGGACCGGCCGGGATATAATGACACCGCCGGTGTGCATCGCCGGTTCCATACTCCCCGAAAGAACCGCATCGACACGCCAGCCGAAGTGGGGCAGACAAAAGATGACGGCAATCAGGAGTACGAGAACGATGACCACTATCGTCAGGATGCGGTCCGACCATGCGCTCATACCGTGCACATCATTGGGGAGTGGAGGAGTTGTTCCGGAGGAGGGACTGTGCTTCCCTCATTCCGGGTCATGCACCCTCGGGCGTGCTGTCAGGAGGAAATCCTCAGCTCTGGTCGAGCGTGAAGGTGATATCAAAGACAGCGCTGTCCGTCTGCACGACATTTGTCGTTCCGGTTGGGAGTTCGTACGAGACCTTGAAGGTACCGATGTTCCCGTTGCCCCGTGCGGTCTGGACGTCAACAAAGTCGTCACTCGCATAATCGTCGAGGGCATCCCATGCTCCCGAAGGTAGGGCTGCGCCGGATCCCCAGGGTACGATTGCCGCGGCGGAGGAGAGATAGTAGTCCCCGGTGTTCCACCCACCCGAGCTGTCGACATCCATCCAGAAGGAGACATTGAGGTTGGCACCCATCTCACCCTGCGCTACGCCGCTTGTGGCGTCGCCGGCATCGGTTTCCATCTCGAGACGGGTATTTTCATTATTGGTTATGGCACCGATCGTGACCCGGAGGTCCCCGTTGATGTTGCCGGTATTCTGGACAACCCATGTTGCGGCTGTTCCGGTAGCACCGGGAGCAAGCGTCGCAACGGATATGGTCTCCACACACGGACTCGCTGCTCCGACCTGCAGATCGAGCGTTCCCGCGGTGAAGGTGTTTGCCGCTGCGGTTTCCACATCACTGAAATATGCATAGGTCCCGGTGCTGATGAGCAACAGGGCAGCTCCGAGGAGTGCAACACTCCACAATGCCTTTCTTTGAACCATATATGACCCAGCGAATTTGGTGCGGTCCTGGTCCTCCGACATGCCGGGGAGGCATCTGAAGACCGTTAATCTGATTTATTAAAATTATTATTATATAAATATTTTTATTTTAAAATATGCAAAAATTGAAAAAATAATTGATTTTTGATGAAAATTTTTTAGTTTTTTATGGAAAGTGTTGAATACAGAAATAGGGAATCTTTAATAATATCTTCGATTTTTTATTTTGCCGGTACGATCGGGTTGTCCGAGACTGGATACCACCAAGATCATAATATCGCGGTCACGCACTTTGTATATCTCAATACCGGTATCTCACTCCACTTCCGGAATCTTGTGCCGGACCAATCCCACCGAATGATCGAATCAGCGACAGCGGGGGGATGAGCATGGGTGGAAAACGGTGCCTCTGGTACCGCCGAGAAACGACCGCCAGAACCGGAACCCTTAGATTAAAATACGCGTTCGATCAACGAATGCCGTACGAGACATCTGGCACGAGCAATACCATCCCATTTCTACACTCGCATTGCGGATCAGGGCGTGCCAGGGTGTCTCAGTTTTTTTCATGGAATACTGCCCATGGCAATGATGTCTGGATCGTTAGAGAGAAGGAACACCACCCTTGAAAACGGGAGTCCTCCAGCAATGAGCTGGAGCAACGCATCTTCTGAAGATCACTGAAATATGCATGCATTTCTCTCTGCTAATCCTGAGAAGATTTATAAGCGTCAAGATGCATGGCACCTTCGGCGATCTGCATGATCGGAGAAATGGTTTGGGAACTCACCGGCAAAGTCGTGGGACAACGCCTTGTCCACCACGATGGAGAGATGAAGCTCGAGAGAACCGTTGAAGCAAAAGGCAAGGTTTTCGGTGAAGACGTTACCTATCTGGGCACGACCTGGTCCATGGAACGGTCCCAGGGAGGTATGGTTGTAAAAGGCGTCGGTATGATCATGACCAAAAACGGCGAGAAGGCCATGCTGCAGGGTTCGGGCATCACCACATCGAAGGCAGGCCCGGTGGGGAGTTTCCGGGGGTCCCGTTACCTGCAGACCAGCGCACCATCCCTCGCCCGGCTCAACAACGTGGCATTGGTCTTTGAGATCGAGATTGGTCCGGACGGTTCGTACAAGGACAAGACCTGGGAATGGAAATAACATCCATTTCCGTCGTCAAAAAGTCAATGGCATAAAAAACCCTGCATCCGAGAGAGAGGCTCATTTCCTTTTAACAATTTCGGAAGACGTATCATCACGGTGATTTTGAGAGAGATGGGTTCGGAACTTCTTCCAGATTACATTTATATATACAGTTGGATGAAGCACCCCGCATGGCAAAACCACAGCAAATCCTGATCCTCCTCCTGGTGATCGCCGGGGTGGTGCTCATTACCGGGTGTGTGTCCCAACCGGTACCCACCACACCAACCCCCACTCCCACGCCGGCAGTAACCGACCTCACCAACCGGAACAGTCCGGAAGCCGCGACCTTCACCGTATATCCATCCCAGACCAAACTGCGTGCACCGGACCTCGCGGTCGGTCTCAAGAAGATCGCCGGCGGATTTACCGCACCGATCGACATCGCGGACCCCCATGACGGGAGCGGCCGCCTCTTCATGGTCGACCAGAGCGGGTATGTGAAGATCTTCTTCATGAACGGCACGGTCCTGAATACCCCCTTCCTGGACGTGCGGGACCGGCTCGTGAAGATCGACCCGGCATATGACGAACGGGGGCTGCTGTCCATCGCATTCCACCCGCAGTATACATCGAACGGGCGCGTGTTTGCCTATTACAGCGCCCCGCTCCGTGCGGGCGTCGACCCCAACTGGAGCTGCACGAACCACCTCTCTGAATTCCATATTTCGGCGACGGATCCCAACAAAGTCGACATGACGTCCGAGCAGATCCTCCTGCAGGTGGACAAGCCCTACCAGAACCACAACGGCGGGACC
>JAJRCL010000049.1 GCA_028679035.1 Methanomicrobiales archaeon
CAACACTCTGCTGAACCAGAGGCCCATTCTCCTCAGGACAGGCCAGGTCCGGACGAAAATGCCGGTGCATCTCCGGCGGGAACACCGCAGTACCGGGTGGAAATCGGGGTAGCGAAAGACTGTGCAATGCGGAATATTCGTGGGATGCTCGTCCTGCAGAACCTGGAGAATATGGGAAGGATTTGCGGTTCGACCCCTGACCGGGAGGCTATCGAAGATGGTCAATTCGGAGATTCTTTTTCCGTCCAAATCGAGAGCTCCGCAGGATCCGGTGCCCTGACAGCAGCTGCAAGCGGAGCGGAGATTACCTCCGTTGTCGTGCGGGAAATGGGAAATTGCGGCTCCACCCCGGAAATCCCGGCCGATGCCGAGCAGCCCGGCGCGAAGGAAACCGCACAGCGGGAACGAACGGAAAAGTCACGCGAGGTAAAAAACATCCGTGTGGACATCACCCGTCTTGACCAGATGATGAATCTCGTAGAGGATCTCGTCATCAACCGGGGGAGGCTCCAACAGATTTCCCAGAATAGTGGGAACCGGGAACTGGATGAGACACTGAACATGGTGGGCAGATCTGTTTCGGACCTGCAGAACATCATGATGAATATCCGTATGATCCCGCTCCAGCTCATATTCAATCGTTTCCCGCGTGTCGTACGGGACGTTGCCAATCACGACGGTAAGGAAGTTGAATTTATCGTGGAGGGAGGGGAAACCGAATTAGATCGCAGTGTCATGGACGGCCTGGCGGATCCTTTGCTGCACCTTATCCGTAACGGGGTCAATCACGGTATCGAGACGCCCGAAATCCGGGAAAAGGCCGGAAAACCCCGAAAAGGACTTCTCCGGCTCTCGGCACGGAGAGACCGGGACAATGTCGTCATAGAGATCGAAGATGACGGGGCAGGTATTAACGAAGAAAAAGTACGAAAAAAAGCGGTCGAAAAGGGCATCTGTCCGGAAGAAAAGGCGTGCACCCTCACCAGGGACGAGATGGTCAGCCTTCTGTTCTCCCCGGGATTTTCGACGGCAGATACCATCACCGATATCAGCGGCCGCGGTGTCGGCCTCGATGTTGTCTCCTCAGCCATTGAGGCATTGAAAGGGACGATTAATGTCTCGTCCGTTCCGGGCAAGGGGACCAAGTTCCAGATGATCCTGCCACCCACCATGGCGATCGTGGAAGTGCTGATGGTGCGAATCAACGGGCGCCGTTGTGCAATTCCGATTGGAAATGTGGTCGAAGTTGCGCACTCGAAAAAAGACTCCCTTCATACCGTAGGGGGCAAGGATGCAATTCTCCTCCGGGGTGAAGTGATCCCGCTGCACCGGCTCGAGGACATGTTCGGGAAGTCGTCAGCAACCGAGATCCTCATCGTTTTGCAGATCCAGAGCAGGAAAGCTTGTATCTGCGTGGATATCGTGGATGGACAACAGGAAGTTGTCATAAAACCCCTGTCCAAGATTATTGGAAGCTGCAGAGGCATTGGAGGAGTAACCATCCCGGGCGACGGAGAGGTCGTTCCGGTTCTTGATGTAGCGACGATGGTGTAAACAGGAGCGGGTATGGAACAACTTACAGATGCGCAATGCGATGCATTACGGGAAATGGGAAACATCGGGGCCGCGCATGCCGCCACGGTCCTCTCACAGATGATGAACAGCAATGTTGAGATGAGCGTTCCCGAGATTCATCTCGTGGATGTCAGCGACCTCCATTCCTATATCGGTGATGAAGTTTCGGCCATTGTCGTTTTCCAGATTACGGGGGACCTTGGAAATGGAGGGTTTGTCGTCTTCCAGATGCCGGAACCGACCGCCCGGCGTATGACCGCTTTCGTGACGGGAATGCAGGAGGGATCCCCGGCATTTACCGACATGGATAAAAGTGCCATTCTTGAAATCGGGAACATCATGGTTTCTGCATTTCTTGACGGCACTGCCGGACTTCTGAATATCCTCATGCTTCCTTCACCTCCGGTTTTTGTTATGGACATGCCACATGCGGCGATCGAGACAATTATTTCTGCCCAGGCACTCGACATCGATTCTGTCGTGATTTTCCGGACAGAACTCCGTTCTGCGGAACATGAAATCCATGGAAATCTTCTGCTCCTTCCCAACCCGCTCATGCTGCGGGACATTCTCAATCTCCTTGAAAAACTCATCGCACCACACGTATGAGCTTCTGCATGATCCGCACTCTCACTGGCAGAAATACGGACGTTATTGGCATTGGCGAGTACCGGATCAGTTCGACCCCGATGGCCACCATAGGTCTCGGGTCCTGTATCGGCCTTATTATCCATGACCGGGACCATGGATACGGCGGGCTTGCACATATCATGCTTCCTGCCTCCAATGGGAGAAAGGATCGTCCGGGGAAATACGCCGACACCGCGATAGGAACCCTTGCGGAAGATCTCCGTGTCCAGGGGAGCAGTAAAAATGCTCTGGCTGCAAAACTCGTCGGGGGAGCAAGCATGTTTCCGGGTTTCAACGGGAGCCTCAATATCGGGGAAAGAAATATCGAGACTGTCCGGGCAGCTCTTGCAGCCGAGCGGATCCGGATTGCGGCTGAAGATGTGGGTGGGAACGTCGGAAGATCAGTAATCTATGATCCGGGTGAGATGGGGAAGATCAGCATCCGGCGTGCGGACGGGACATGTACCGATATGTGAGCGCATTCACCATCATTCTTTTATTCGCCATGCCATGCATGGCTGAAGTGACTCTTTTCTCCCCCCGTTCCGACCAGATTCCTTCGGATCATGTGATAGATATCGCCCAGGACGCGCGGGGGGCACTGTGGTTTGCAACCGATAACGGCCTTGCCTGCTTTGATGGTTCCTGGAGAACCCTGCATCTCAACTATGCCAACAGTTCTGCCGGACTCATCAGCGATATTGTCCAGGCAGTTGAGCCGGATCCCGCAGGAAACTTGTGGATCGGTTACCCGAACGGGATCCAGGTCTATAACGGTGTCTCCTTCATCACGCTGCAGGACCAGCAGCTGTTCAAGAGCCTTGCGGTGAATGACCTGCAAAGGTCCGGCGCATCCATGTGGGTAGCCATGGACCATGCCGGTGTGCACCGGTACCGGGACGGTGTCTGGACCTGGTTCCGGCCCCACTCAGCAGACGGACCGGGGTGTTATCAGGTAGAGCAGATCGCGGAAGACCGGGAGCACAATGACATTATCGTTGTCTCAGTGCAGGAAGGGATATGGCGGTACTCTGAGGAACCGGGCACCCCACGTTTTTCCGAGATCTTGTCGGGGGATGCCTCCCTCCTCCTGATACAGGGCGCGGTGAATGATCCGCTGGGCGGCGTCTATCTGTACAACGCGACAACCGTCTTCCACTACCGGAAGGCGGGAGGAATCACCCATCTCCTCAACGCACGGGACCTCCTCGGTTCGACCCTCGAGATCCAGGATATCAGTGCAGGAAGCGACGGCTCCCTCTGGATAGCGACAGATGCCGGGATATTCCGTTACAAGGACGGCGGTGTTGTCCTGTACCTGGGAAGGTCGCAGGAAATCTTCGGAGGGATCGTGCGGGTCATCTTTGCAGATAATCAGGGACGGTGCTGGTTTGCCATGCCGGGTTTCGCCGGTTACTACTATGATGCGGCGTACCAACCGGTATCTCTTGACATCCTCCCTCCTGCGATGACATCCATATCGACGCAAGCTCCAACTCCTCCATACACAGAAACTACCTATCGTATTTCAGCAAAACCAACCGAAGCGGTCGATTCAGGAGGACCTGTTCAGGCTTTTGTTGAAAGGCTTGACTGGCTTCTGCAGGAGCTGAACAAATTTTTCGGGAGTATCTCCCCCGGACGTCATTGAAATCATCTCGAATCAATTGTGATTATGAAAAAAAATGCAATCAATTAAAAAAATCTTGCTAATATTTTCAAAGTTCAAAATTTTATTGCGTTTCAGAAAATGAAAAAAAATAATGAAATAAAATTGCGAATTAAAAATATAGGTTGATTCTATTTTGAGATATATTTTTATAGTATAACTAATATTAACAATATTTATGCACAACAACTCGTGCGCCCATTGTTCTGAAGGAGTGGTTGCCATGAGTTATGACAATTCCCGCATAACAGATGTTGACCCGGAATATCGTTTTCAGATTGC
>JAJRCL010000050.1 GCA_028679035.1 Methanomicrobiales archaeon
CAGGGGTTCGGCAAGAACTATAACAACTGGGTACCGGAGCAGCAGCTTACCTTACGAAACCCGGGGACCTACCAGTTTGAGATGAAAGGCGGCCATAACGTGCGTCTGGCCGTCACCATGAAGGTCGCAGCGTAAGACACAACAAATGCAATACTTTTTTTACGATTCCCTTCTCCGGGAAGCACTGCAATTTCAGTCTCCAGCTATCAGAATGCTCGTTTTCTGAGCCGGTTCGGGAGGAGAGTACGACCATCTCAACCGCCATTCCTCACCGGCATTCACAACTCTTTTATCGGAGCAAACCCAATTAGGTATAGCTTCGCCAATTTTCTGTCCCGGTGGGGTAGTGGACATCCTAGAAGCCTGCGGAGCTTTTGACCCGGGTTCAAGTCCCGGCCGGGGCGCTCTCATTTTAGATGAAGAATTTGTGCAGAACGTTGTTGGTTCAGATCTGCAAAATCTCATTTTGCCTTCGCTCCTGTTGTTATTTAATGGCAGGCGAGACATGCACAATGTTCGGGAATGTTCTCCCGGCAGGACTCCTGAAAAATTCGCTCATTAATACACAAGTACGGCAAACAGATCGGCGGGACCCCTAAATTCTTCCCAAAAGGTATCAGTCTCTCTATCTCTCGTCGATCTCATAGAATATTTCGTTCAGGCTTTGAAAATATCACACAGTATTGATTGCAGTTTCATATCGCTGGCAGAGTGAACCGGAACGTTGCCCCCTTCCCCTCTTCTGAGTCCACCCATATCTTTCCGCAATGTCTCTCGACGATCTTTTTCACGAGGGCAAGGCCGATTCCGGTCCCTGAGTACTTCTGCCGCGTATGCAGCCGCTTGAAGAGCTGGAAGATCTTTTCATGGTATTCCGGGGCGATCCCGATACCATTGTCACTCACAGAAAAGACCCATTCATTGTCTTTGCGTGCAGCACTGATGTGCACACGGGAAGGATCCGTCCCGCGGTATTTTATGGCGTTGTCGATCAGATTCTGGAACACCTGGCGGATCTGCAGGGGATCCGCTTTCACGACCGGCAGCGAATCGTAGGTTACCGAGGATCCGCTCTCCTGGATTAATGCCTGCAGGTTGGTGCAGGAATCATCGACGGCATCGTTCATGTCCACCGGGATAAAGGGCTCACCCCTTGTCGTTACGCGTGAGAAATCCAGGAGATCATGGATAAGGGTGCTCATACGCGTCGACCCTTCAATGACAAAATCCAGGTACTCCTTGCCTTCCCCATCGATGGTGTCCCCGTATTTCCGGATGAACAACTGGGAGAAGAGCGTTACATTGCGCAGCGGTTCCTGCAGGTCATGCGAGGCGACATACGCGAACTGCTCCAGATCCTGGTTTGAACGTTGCAGTTCGGTCACGGTTTTCCTCAGTTCATCTTCGATCCGCTTGCTTTCCGTTATATCATGAGCGACATGCACCGTTCCGATGAGTTGTCCATCAGAGCCGTACATCGGCGTCGTGGAGACGATGAAATACCCTCCGAGCGCCGGCTCGTGCACTTCGAGAATGTGCTGTTTCCCATCCCTGCAGGTTTCTGCATGTGGGCAGAACTCGGGGGGAATGGAAGTACCGTGGACCGCTTCATAACAATGCCTGCCGACGCACTCTTCCACGGTTTTATTGAGCCGTTCCGCCATCGGGCGGTTTACCCGGAGGATGCGGTGCTGCGTGTCCAGGATCGCGATCAGGTCCGGGACGGTATCGAATGTCCGTTCCCACTCCTCGCGTGCACGAAGATTCTTATCTTCGGCAATCTTTCGATCGGTAATGTCCTGGCCCTGTGCAATAGTTGAAAGAACGGTCTTCCCGTCATCGCGATAGAGGGTCGCGGAGTTCCACAGTACCATGCGGATATCCCCACTGACGTGGAGGATAGGTATTTCCACGACCTCCCATCGTTCCCCGGTTGCAGTCTTCATGATCCGCTGCATCGATTCCTGCCTGCTCTTTTTCGGGAACAGCACTTCCAACGGCCATCCGATCACGTCGTTCGCTGTCCGACCGGTCAACCGCTCGAATGCATGATTAAAGCGTATGATCCGAAACTGCGGGTCCCAGACGATAATGGGTGCATTCGCGTAGCCAATCAGATTCTCCAGGTACTGGCTGGTCTCCTGCAGCGCATGTTCTGCTTTACTGAGTTCATCATAATTCTGCCGGAGTTCTTCCTGGACAGAGGTCAGTTCCTCGTTGATCGCCCCCAGCTCTTCATTTTTCTGCAGAAGCCCCTCTTCAGCCTTCTTGCGCCCGGTGATGTCACGGTTACTGACCCGTCTTCCGAGAGATATGTGGACGGCCGAGAAAACCGGCCTGCAGTTATGGCTGATCCACCGTTCATTGCCATCTTTCCGCAGGATCCGGTAATCAATATGCAGCGGATCAGGCGAATTCTGGCAGATTTTTTGATGATCCATAAACAGGGTTCGGTCGTCCGGGTGCAGGATATCCATCAGGAGATCCGGGCGATCCACAAATTCCTGTGGCGAATAGCCGGTAATATCTCTGCAGGAGGGTGAGATGTACTGGAATGCACCGTCCGGACCCTGCCAGTACTCCCAGTCCGATGTAAAGTCTGCAACGGTGCGGAATTTTTCTTCACTCTTCTGAATCTCCTGCTGGGCACGGATCAGTTCATTGAGGTTCTGCTGTAGCTCTTCCTGGGTCGCGGTGAGCTCTTCGTTGAGCGCATTGAGATCCTCATTTTTCCGGACCAGTGCCGCTTCCGAACGATCCAGTGCACTGCCCAGTTCGCTTGAGGAGCGGGCAATGATGCCGACGGTAAGTACGGTGAAGATCACCAGACTGAGTGACAGGAAAAGGGCGTTATCGATTGAGAAAAAGAAGGAAAGTGCGTTGAAGGCGATATTCTGGATAAGGATAACTCCTATCACGAGAGGAACGAAGCTGCGCAGAAGTCGGGCCCTTGTCGTATTTCCCGTCATGTAACGGGCCGGTATCGCCTGTGCACCGAGTGCAGTAACCAGTCCTGCTCCGATAGATAACGCGGAAATTGCGGAAGTCGCGGCGATGGGGATGTACTGTGTACCGTAGAGAAAGGGGGATCCATAGAGATAGCTGAGAACGAACGTGAAGCTTGCCAGCACGATGAA
>JAJRCL010000236.1 GCA_028679035.1 Methanomicrobiales archaeon
AAAGAAACGAACTATTCGTCATGGTTGATCCTTAGGGGAGAGGGTAAGAGAGGATAGTTTTTTTGCAATTATTATATAAATATTTTTTAAATATAATTTCTGTTTTTTTCAATATTTTAGAGAATTTACCTTTAATTTCTCCTTAAATTGTCAAAATATTGTATTGATTTATCATTTATTTCCTATGAAGTATTTTTATATGATCCATACAACTGTAGAAGAGAAGGAGGTATTCTTCCTTATGCATTACTTTGATCGTTTGAGAAATGAAAAATACTGGAAATTAAAAAAAGAAAGATTTAAACCCTTTTCCCCTTCGGAATTCAAGAAAGGGATAGACTTCGTCAAACGTCCGGGGAGCGTAGATCACGCTCCCTCGTGTCTTACCCCTCCACGGGGTTTCTAAGGCGAGCCTTGCAGGAGAATTCCTTATGGGCTATAAAAAATGCAGCCTGTGCGGCAGGCGGTTCGCAGCCTCCAAGCGCTCAGAGTTCTGCAGCATGGCATGTGAACAGATGGCTCACCAGTATTCCAGCGGCTTACGTCTTGTAAACGCGGATAGAGGGGAGAACAATCAGCCGGTGCGGAAAAAGAAGATAAAAAAAGATCGGGTGTGACAGTTTATTGGTTTGATCCACGACACCAACTCTTCCCCGCCATTTTTCCGTTTTTCTCTCGAAAAGTACGTTCAGTACTGGACAACTCATAATGGTATGGCAAAAAGATTGGCATTCGATACATAATAGACTCCAAAACATATGAGAAATACACCGCAAAGCCCCATTGTGAGGCGGTACGCCTTTTCCCGGAGAACGAACTTTCCTTTGTGGATACTGAGAGAGACAAGCGTGAGCCATCCCAGATCCGCAGCCCAGTGGCCGAGGATGAATGCAAGCGCAATGACCGTTCCTCCCTGTAATGCTCCGACCAGTAATGCGCTTCCTACCGTGATCCACCACAGCCAGAAATAAGGGTTCGAGATACTGGTGACAACTCCGGCGAGGAACGGACGGGAACTGAACCGGGAATCCTGTGACATGATTTTCGGCATGGTGCGACTTTCGATGAGGGTCAGAATGCCAAAAAAGGCGAGAGCGATTCCGCCAACAAGGGTGATGATCCGTACATGGTTCCCAATAATCATACTCAGACCGGCGAGAATAACCACAACCATTCCTGCTTCAACAAGGGCGTGACCCAGCGTTACCCACGGACCGGAACTCCATCCCCTCTTCAGTGATGCCTGTATTGTGGCAATCAGGGTGGGACCCGGGGCAAGAGCGCCGGTGAGACCGACCACAAATCCGAGAATGGCCATTTCGATGAATTCGACAATCACTGCACACCTTTACAGAAGACCCGATTATCACCAATGAATAGCGCAACTCTTTGAAGACTGCCCTTTTATTTTCCCTTTCTCTTCAGCAGATAATAAGGGATGAAGAGTACCACTGCGGCGGCTATCCAGATCGAGCCGAAGAGGATGAAAAACGTTTCCTGCGTATGGTTATAGAACCGCACATCCCAGGAGTTCGTCAGACTCCACGCGATACGCACGCCTCCCCCGGCTTCAACGGTAACATTTGCATCCCTGCTGAAACTGCCGAGAAACGGGTTTCGCACATCGTACGCAGCCGGGAGGTGGACCGTGACGTTGTAGGGTTCGTTAAACCCGCCCTGCAGGTGATTATCCCTTACCGGGCTGTCATATTTCAGCGTGTAGTTGCCCGGGGAAAAATGGATCCGGAATTCTCCGTCCTGAACATACCGGCAGTCGGAGCAGCTGGTATTGGAGATCGTGACGTTACTCACCTGCTGCGGGATCTGTTCCCCCAGTAAGCCGGTTTCCATGAAAACATATTCACCGACCGGCCCTGTGTCGAACTCCGTATGTACCTGCGTCCCGTTCGGCGCGAGCCAGTACTCAGCGGAGAGCGCTCCCGCACCCTGCACGAGGATTATAAGCCCAATGCAGAGAGCAGCGAAACAATATCCGCGTCGATCTCGATCGGTGGACTGCATTGCCGTATAACCGTCTCCGGATCCTTCAGGAGGTGACCTGTAACGACACAGACGACTGTTTCGGCCCGGTCGATGACACCCTGTTCTGCAAGTTTTTTCACTCCTGCCACCGAGGCAGCGGAGGCGGGTTCCACTCCGATTCCTTCTTTTGCTGCAAGCATCCGCTGCATTGCGAGGATCTCCCCATCGGTCACCGCCGCTGCGGTTCCACCCGTCGTGCGGATCGCAGCAAGAGCCTTTTCTGCATTGACCGGTGCTCCGATGCGGATCGCCGTTGCAACCGTTTCGGGATGCGGTTCGTTGATCACCGCAGGGAGTCCTTTTTCAATGGCATCGACTACCGGTCGAGACCCCTCGGCCTGGATTCCGGTCATCATTGGCAGGTGTGCTATGAACCCGAGGTCCTGCCATTCCCGGAGCCCTTTATGGATCGCTGAGATGTTGCCGGCATTTCCTACCGGAAGAACGATGCGATCCGGAACATTGCCCAGCTGGTCGATCACCTCAAAACCGATTGTCTTCTGGCCCTCAAGACGGTAGGGGTTAATGGAATTGAGGAGATAGAGGTCGCGTGTCGCACAGAGCTCCTGTACCATTTCCAGGGCCTGGTCAAAATTACCGCGGACAGAGATAGCTTTCGCCCCGTGGATCAATGCCTGTGCCACCTTGCCCAGTGCCACTTTTCCTGCAGGGAGAAGGACTACCGCTGGAATTCCGGCCTTTGCCGCATAGACCGCAAGGCTCGCAGAGGTGTTTCCCGTACTTGCACAGGCAACGACCCGCTTACCCAGCTGCAATGCCATACTCACCCCGACGGTCATCCCCCGGTCCTTGAACGACCCCGAAGGGTTCATTCCTTCATGTTTCGCGTACAGGTGGGGAACCCCTATCTCGTCACCGATCCGCGACAGATGGTAGAGAGGCGTTCCTCCTTCCTGCAGCGTTATGGGATGGCCCCTGACCGGCAGGATCTCCCGGTACCGCCAGACCGATATCGGCCTTTCCATCCACATCGCACGATCGATGCAGAGGGAAGAGAGGTCGTACTCGACGGC
>JAJRCL010000005.1 GCA_028679035.1 Methanomicrobiales archaeon
AAGCAATCATCTCCGGCTCCAAGGTTCAGGTACGGCAGCTCTATCTGAAGAAGCGGCAGCGGGGTTCCGTCGAAGGCGGTCCGTTCTACCCGCGACGCCCGGACCATATCCTTAAGAGGACTATCCGGGGAATGGTTCCCTACAAGCGGGAACGGGGAGCAGATGCCCTCCGCCGGATCAAGGTCTACGTCGGTGTCCCCGATGAATTCATCGATATGCCGCGGGAACGCTGCACGGAAGCCGATATGAACCGGCTCAGCACCTCCCGGTATACCACACTCGGAGACGTGAGCACATTTCTGGGGGCTAAATTCTAGGTGATTCCATGGTGAAAATTATCAATACCAGCGGAAAAAGGAAAACAGCCATCGCACGGGCTACGTTCCAGACCGGTAAGGGCGTTGTACGGATCAATTCCGTCCCCCTCGATACGTACGGTACGGAACTGATGCGTATGAAGGTCTCAGAACCCCTCATCCTCATTCCCCGTGCCATTGAGGACATCGACGTCTCGATCCATGTTGTCGGTGGCGGAACGATAGGGCAGGCAGAAGCAGTGAGAACCGCACTCGCCCGGGGCATCCTGAAGTGGCATAACGACCCGAAGATCAAGGATATCTATCTTGCCTATGACCGCACGCTGCTGGTGAACGATTCACGGCAGAAAGAATCCAAGAAGCCGCACGGCCGCGGAGCACGGGACAAGTTCCAGAAGTCTTACCGGTGAGGGAGAAGGGAGAACACTTTATATGATACCTGTACGATGTTTTACCTGCGGCAAGGTAATCTCCACAGTCTGGGATGACTTCAAGAAACGCAGGGATGCGGGGGAGAATCCGGGAAAGGTCATGGATGACCTCGGAATCACCCGCTATTGTTGCCGGCGAATGTTGCTTTCGCACAAGGAGATTGTAGATGACCTCAGCCCGTACCAGTGAGGGGTCGTGGGGTAGCCTGGCCTATCCTATGGCGTTCGGGATGCTGTGACCTGAGTTCAAATCTCAGCGACCCCATTCATGATTTTCTGAGGCGGATAATGGAAACTTATACCCGTTACGAGCGGGCGAGAATTATCGGTGCCCGGGCCCTGCAGATCGCCATGGGCGCACCGATTCTCATCAAGACCACGAACATTGAACCCATCGAGATTGCAATGGAGGAATATACCCAGGAAAGAATTCCGATTACCGTGAAGAGGAAAGTGTGACCCGATGACGTCAACGGAGATGATGACCCGGGAGAAGGCGGTCATCAAGGAAATCACGCTCCGGGAGATTCTGGACAGCAGGGGAAATCCGACGGTCGAAGCGGAGATCGTGACCAGCTGCGGTACCGGCCGTGCGGCAAGCCCCAGTGGTGCAAGTACCGGGCGCTACGAGGCTAAAACGCTTATCCCGGCGAAAGCCATCGACGAAGCCTCCCGTACCGTCATCCCGGCGCTGGTCGGACGCAGTGCTGCCGACCAGGCAGGGTTCGACCGTGCCCTGCGGGAACTGGACGGTACACCGGATTTTGCAGCTATCGGTGGAAACGTGGCGGTCGCGTTATCGCTTGCGAACGCGAAGGCTGCGGCGGATACGTTCGGTATGCCGCTGTTCCGGTATCTCGGCGGCGCCCTTGCGAACGATACCCCGCTTCCGCTCGGCAACGTGATTGGCGGAGGGGCGCATGCACCGGGAGCAACCGACATCCAGGAATTTCTCGTTGTCCCTATCGGTGCAGCAGATGCCCGGGAAGCCGTCTTTGCCAACGCTGCGGTCCACAAGAAGGTTAAGGAGATCCTGACCGCCGAGGGAATTGTCTGCGGGAAGGGAGACGAAGGGGCATGGGCACCGGCCATTGAAGATGAGAAGGCGTTTGCCGTGGTCAGTGCTGCGGCTGCGGCAATTTCGGACGAAATGACCGTGAATATCAGCATCGGTATCGATGTTGCGGCAAGCCAGCTCTGGGACGGGGAGAATTACTGCTACCGTGACCGTACGCGTACGCCGGAAGAGCAGATTTCCTACATTGCAGAGCTCGTCGACCGGTATAACCTCATCTATGTCGAAGACCCGCTGCATGAGGATGATTTCGACGGCTTTGCAGAGCTTACCCTGAATCTTGAAGAAAAAGGGTGCCTCATCTGCGGGGATGACCTGTTCGTCACCGACGCAGAACGCATTATGCGTGGGATCGAATGCGGGGCAGCCAACTGCGTGCTGATCAAGCCCAACCAGGTCGGAACCCTTACCGACACCTATGAGGCAATCGGGCTTGCACAGACGCATATGATGGAAACCGTGATGAGTCACCGTTCCGGCGAAACCACGGACGAGACCATCGCCCATATCGCGACCGCCTCCGGCTGTATTTTCCTGAAATGCGGAGTAATCGGCGGCGAGAGAATTGCCAAACTGAACGAACTGATACGAATTGAGGAGCTGATGTAATGAATACAGCAAATGAGATGGAAATCGAATTAAAAGAACCGCTTATTCCGGTGGAGGAATACCTTGCTGCAGGGGTCCACATCGGGACACAGCAGAAGAGCAAGGATATGAAGAGGTTCATCTTCCGGGTGCGTGGAGACGGCCTCTACATTCTGGACATCCGGGAAACGGATAAACGGATCAAGACCGCGGCCAAGTTCCTGTCCCGCTTTGACCCTCCCAAGATCCTTGCAGTGACCTCCCGGCAGTACGGGCAGTTCCCTGCCAAAAAATTTGCCGAGGCAATCGGCGGCATGTCGGTGATCGGACGGTTTATCCCAGGTATGCTCACGAACCAGAACCTGGCAAATTACCTGGAGCCCGGAGTCCTTGTCATTACTGACCCGATCGGCGATGCCCAGGCAGTAACCGAGGCGGTTCAGGCAGGTATTCCCATCATCGCGCTCTGCGACACCAACAATATGACGAGCTTTGTCGATCTCGTCATACCGACCAACAACAAAGGCAGAAAAGCCCTCTCCATGGTGTACTATCTCCTGACGAAGGAGATCCTCCGGCTCCGCGGAGTGACAACCTCCCTCACGCTGGAGGACTTCGAGACCGAGCTCTGACGCCGTTCTCCGGGGGATTACCATGAAGACACGCCCCACAAGCGTCGCTGGCACCTTCTACCCGAGGGACCCGAGCCATCTCGAGCAGCTGCTGGAAACGTACTTTCAGGGAAAGGCCCCCGGCGTTGCGGCAGTGGGGATTGTTTCCCCCCACGCCGGCTATGTGTATTCGGGAGAGACCGCAGCGGCGGCATTTTCGGCGATACCAGCGGAATTCGATGGCACGTTCATAATCCTGGGCCCGAGTCACCGCGGGTTTCTTACGTGCGCTTCTGCGATCCCGTGGGAAACCCCGCTGGGAACGGTGGATGTCGATCCATTGTTGGTCCATGCACTGGGGATCGAGGTCGACGAACGCTCCCACCGGGAAGAGCATTCGATCGAGACCCAGGTACCGTTTATCAAGTACCGGTTCCCCCGGGCCCGCATCGCACCGATCATGGTCGGCGACCAGGATATG
>JAJRCL010000237.1 GCA_028679035.1 Methanomicrobiales archaeon
GTTGGTACCGGGGTTGGCTGAATGGACTGCGACAGGTCGCAGAATCCGTTCCCGTTTGCATCCACGTACCGCGAACATTGTCCGGGGTACGGGTCGTTCACCAGGCCGAAGGGGCAGGTGATCGCCGCTGCGATAGCTGCGGGGATGACGACGAGAAGTACCATAACTAATGCAAGTCTTCGCATGGTGTCACCGAAATTGTTTCATTTTTTTCAACATCTGTACAGTGCCGGGTCTGGTATCTCATTCCTGACTTACCGCAGGAACGACACCTGTCCCCTGCCGGAGGAATCGGAGTACACCGGCGGCGCGTTCCCGAAGGGACCTCACTGATTTGACCACCAGCACTCCCATGACGACTATCGGGATAAGCAGGAAGAAACAGGAGCCCCCGAGCGGGCAGATCGCACAGGATAACCCGCATGGCGCAGAGAGAACGTACGTTACCGGAAGCATCGAAGCCCCGAGTATGTAGGTCCACAGGCCGCGTATGCGGTCAATAATTTTCATGAAAGAACCTCGGATCCTTTCAACAACAGCCGGATGCAACGATCCTTCCACGTCGGGTACGGGAATGCATCACATCCATCGTTTGCATTAATCTGTACAATCTTGACCGTAGGCAATAGTTCGCTGAATTCATCACATTCTCCAAAACCGTATCCGTCCATTCGATAGGATTTTTATCCGCCACGGAACGGCTAGAGAGAATCGATATGAAGTAATAAAGGAATTCTCGAACGAGTACCTACACGACGCGTATTGCCCGTTATTTTTCAATCTGTAGGAGCTAATGAGAGCGATTTTAAAATTTTAGCTGGGAGAAAAGAGATCTGCGATTCAAAAATCAGACCAATAATCCTGCCGTTTTCTTGCACAGTAACTGCTCGGTTACAGCCGTAAGGCGATAGCTTTTCTGTTTTCCAATGGCATCGATCCGCACGATTTCATCTTTGTGCAGGCGTTCCATCTGCCACGTTATGGACGGACCCGAAATTCCGATATGATCGACAAGGTCCTGACGGGAGAGGCCGGGATTATGCAAGAGCGCCATGAGTATCGTGCGCGTGGTCTCTGTCCAGAGGTAGTGGATCACCTTTTTCTCAATTTCATTGAAGATGCCGTTGTTGGGAAAACAACGGACAACCCCGCTCTGAATCAGGAACTGAATCTTCCCATGCATGGAAAGAACACCAAGATGGTACCGGAGTGTCTGCCGGTTCATCGATTTCTGATCTGCAAGCGATGTCACATCAATTCCCGGTGAACTTGCGATTTGCTCATAAACGGCTGCACGTTCGCTGTGATCCAATACATTCCTCCGGAATATTCTGCGGAACCCGAGACCCAGCCAGAATTTGAAGAATATCGTGAAATCCAACGGATGCGGGATATCCGGCGTACTATCATCCATGAACATTACAGAATCCAGCCACGTTCCGGTGCGATATTTCTTCCTCCGGATTTTATCCGCTTTTTCCGGAAAAACCGGTACTTGCGGACATCGTGGCGAGAGATCCGATCCGGGGAGCCTTGTTCCTGCAGGACGGGGATCCTGTTCGGGGGATGTTTTACCGTTGTGCAACAGGGATAGGGCGACCGGTGACAGCCCCCCAATACCAATTCCTATAGGATCATTTTCCCACGTTGTACCGTGTTTGTCTTCCGGATCGGATTGCCTGGTTCTTTCTCTGATACCTACCGCATACTCTTCGGAATCGTCCTCAGGCCCTGACAGGGAATGTATCCGGTTCCGGTTGTCGTAACTTATCCCCCATTCTTCTTCTCCTCCCGTACCATGATTTCCTGCTGATTCCCCGTCATCCGCGTCAGAAATTCTGGTATCTCCCGATGCTCCAGAAAGGAGAGGCATATCCCGGGAATTTCGATCCGAATCCCGTTCTGTGAGCCGGGTTACTTTCCCATCCGCGTATGTTTCGTCGGATTCCGAACGTGAAGACGATTCACTGATGCCTGATGGATCGTCTTCTACAGCGTCCGCTTCCTGCTCTTTCTGGATCGCAAAGGCTGCAGAAATGTCTATAATTGGGCTATCATCGATATTACTTCTCTTAGATGAAATGTCCCTCTCATCATCACCCGGTGCGCTCTGGGCCATTGCATCGGCACAGTGTGAGAGAATCGGTGCGTGTTCGTCGGTATCTGTATCGCAGTCAGCCGCGGTGATAACAGGTATGCAGGCTAGGAAAAGAGCCAACAGAAATGCGATAGGTATACCTGGCCGCATAGTGATCACATATGAGACGTCAGGCATAAAATAAATTCCTCGCTGCGTCAACTCGGCAATATGACCCCGGAAGAGTGAAAAACTCGCTAAAAACTCGCAGAATGATATTTATCCGCATTTTATCATCGGAGGAGGAAAACCGGGAATCCGAAAGAGGCCATATCGCATAATTTCTGGGGAACAGGGGAATCCATAATGAAAATGCGTAGTAAGGGAAAGACTATCCACGAAAAGTTACATACCCCAGTGAAAACATCCAGTCTGACACAAATTCCTGATAGATGTCCAAGCTCTCACGCCGATGGGATGTGAATGGTCCACCTCGAAACCATAGCTGCTCTTGCATTTGCACCGGGATTATTCTGGCTCTGGTATATCTATCGCCGGGATGTCCTTGAGCCCGAGCCTGCCTGGCTTATCGCCCGCACGTTTCTCTTCGGGATGCTCATTACACTCCCGGTTGGCATTGTTGAAGGGCTTGTGAGCCTTGCAGGGATTTCAGAGGGGTACCTTGTTGTCGTCGGCGCTCCCATTATCGAAGAACTGGGAAAATTCGCCGTGGTCTTCTTTACGGTGTATCACGACCGCGAATTCGACGAACCTATCGATGGAATTGAATATGCAGCAGCAGCAGCTCTGGGATTCGCTTCGCTGGAGAACGCCCGCTATGTTGTTCTTGCTTACCTCAATTCCCCCCTGGATGCGATCGACACCTATGCCTTCCGGGCAATCTTTTCCGTCCCGGCACACGCATTGATTTCCAGCGTATGGGGTTATGCCCTCGGAAGAGCAAAATTTTCCGGCCTATCAGGGTCCACGGGAATAATATTCTGGGGGATAATCGTTGCAATCATTCTCCACGGGGCATTCAACCTGCTCGCCCAACTCCAGATGTGGATCGCCCTTTTCGTATTGATTCTCCTGCTCGTACCCCTGATGTGGGTGTTACTGAACAGAAATATCCTGCAGGCATTGAAATTCTCGAAGTTCCGGTAGCTTCTTCTTTGCCGGGAGAGCCAGAAGAAGAACCGGGTGAAGATTATTAAACCTTGAGGGGAAGAGCTATGGTAGTACCAGGAACGGGGTTTTAAATGGGTATATTCAAGAAACTGCTGCATAAAGACAAGAAGACAGCAGGACACGGTGACAGCGGCCCCGCTGATGTTCTCAATCCCGGAGGTTCGGTCGAGACAGAGA
>JAJRCL010000006.1 GCA_028679035.1 Methanomicrobiales archaeon
AAAAAATAAGATAAAAATAATTAAAAATATTTATATATAAGTTTAAAGAAATAAGTGGATTGCAGCAGACACGCAGTCTGCATGGAGCGGTACACGATGTTTCGGGAAAGGATTGAAAAGATGCTGGGACAGGGCTACATCGGGATATGCAAAACGGGATTTGCGTACCTGCGTGAGGGCCGGTATACGGAAGCACTGGAGCTGTTCGACCAGGCGATCGCGGCAAATCCACGGTACACGGATGCCTATATGGGAAAAGGGAAGTGCCGGATAAAACAGGGGGAGCACGAGGCCGCCCTGCAGTGTTTCGAACAGGTTCTCGAGATGGATGCGCACAATCTGGATGCAGCATTTGAGCGGGGACTCTGCCAGATCCGCATGGGCCGGATACGGGAGGCAACACAGAGTTTCGATGCGGTGCTCGCGATCAACCCCGATTACGACCTGGCATGGGACAACAAGGCGGTGTGTTACCAGCTCCTGGGGGAACGCGTCAAAGCGGTCCAGTGCGTCCGCACCGGGATGGTCATGCGTGGCGAGTTCCAGACCTACCAGCCACTCATGGGAAAATGGTATTCCTCCCGTTAGCCGAATCCTTTTTCGCTCCAAAATAAATCTCCTTTTTACCGATCAATGGAGCACACCGATCGTTTCCGGAACGCTGCCGACCCCGTACCGATACTTCCGATTGCGGGACAGTGACTGACGGTATCCGGACATCCACGGCGTCGCTGGAAACCGTATATAGCATACTGCCAATGTCTGAGAGAACCGCAGTGGTACCCTCCCTGAATCCCCAGCAGGCGCTGACGCCGGAAGAGGTCAAAAAAGGACTCGTGCGGGTCATCGGCGACGGCGTGACAACCCATGCCCTGATCACGCTGACCGGAGGGATATTTATCGTCGCGTTTGCGCTCCAGATGGGAGCGTCGAATACGGTTATCGGCCTCTTAGCGGCGATCCCGCCCCTCGCCGCATTGATCCAGCTGCCGGCGGTGTCGCTGATCAACCGGATCCGGAACCGGCGCCTCATCTGTGTCGCTACCTCTTCCCTCTCCCGGACACTCTGGCTGGGGATCGCTGCCGTCCCCTTTTTCTTTCTGCCGGATGTGGCACTGCCGGTCTTCATCGTGCTGCTCATGCTGTACATGGTCATCTCTGCGGTCGGGCAGTGCGCCTGGTCGTCCTGGATGCGGGATCTCGTCCCCCGGGAAATCCTCGGGAGTTTCTTCTCCCGGCGCTGGTCGATCTCGATGAGCGTTGGGATCATCCTCTCCCTTGCCGCGGGCTACTTCATCGACGTGTGGGGCACGGCGCACCCGGGGTCGATCGTGACCGGCTACTCGTATATCTTCGTCGCCGGCGTGATCGTGGGATATATCGGAGTGTATTTCATTGCTACTATCCCGGAACCCCGCATGGATACCCCGGATAAAACGTCGTTTCTTGCCACGTTCCGTGCGTCCCTTGCCCAGCCGAACTTCCGGCGGCTGCTGCGCTTCCTGGCATTGTGGAACTTTGCGGTGAACCTGGCCGCCCCGTTCTTCACCGTCTACCTTATCAGGAATATCCACCTCGATCTCTCGCTGATCATCGGGCTGTCGGTGCTCTCCCAGGTCGTCAGTGTCCTCTCCTTTCCGCTCTGGGGCGCGATCATCGACCGCTTCAGCAACAAGACCGCCCTCTCCCTTGCCGGCCCCCTCTTCATGATCGCCATTCTCGGCTGGACCTTTACCACCATGCCCGGGCCTACTCCGCTCACGCTCCCCCTCCTCGTGATCCTGCATGCCCTCATGGGACTTTCCACCGCCGGGGTGACCCTTTCCAGCGGCTACATCGGGCTCAAACTGGTCCCCAGAAAGACAGCCACCGCCCAGCTTGCGGTTATCGGCGTCACTAATTCCCTGGTTGCCGGGATTGCCCCGGTCATCGGGGGACTGTGTGTCGATTTCTTTGCTGCAAGTGATCTGGAGTGGACCCTGACCTGGAGGAACAGCGGCAGCGTGGTAGCGCTGCACACGCTCTCGCTGCAGAACTGGGACTTCTTCTTTGTGTTCGCCTTTGTCATCGGTCTCCTGTCCCTGCACCTGCTCGCCTACGTGCAGGAAGAAGGGGAGGTGGATCGCCGGCTCGTGGTACAGGAGATCCTCGTGCAGGTCCGCCGGGAGATGCGCAACTTTTCCACGGCCGGCGGACTGCGGCTGATGCTGCACCTGCCCCTGACGGCAACAGAAAAAGAAAGCCCGGTGCCGGAAGAAGTACAGCGGCTACCCTGAACGGTATCTGTACCACGTGATGGCCGGAACTCAATGCACGGGAAACGATACCGGCCGGATTACATGCCCTCTCACTGTCGGATGGCGATAACGATACTGTGGAAAACGCGATGAACCGCGATGGAAGGAGAGGAATTACCCTGTCTGTGTGGATGAAAAAAAATGATTAAAGTCCTGTTTTAATGGAAATCAACTGGGATACTCCGGTCCCGCCACGGAACAGCACGTCCTTAACCAGGCCGATATCGGGGGCATAGAACTTGTGCTCAATGACCCCTGGCTCAAGGGGCGTGAAATCCTGGGTCATGAGGACGTTCCCTGCGAAGGACTTGTAGGGAACCGTCACCGACTCGGTGAGGCTCATGACCTGGGCCATATCCAGCGCATCGGGAAACGCGTTCTCCTGGTTGTACATGTCCCATACCTGCGGACTCGCTTCCATCACGATCCCTGGACGTGCTCCCTTAACGCCGGCTTTCCAGGAACCCTCGTGCCCGAGGACTTTCCCGTTCTCCAGCTCGGTCGAATCCTCACCGAAGTACCAGACGTTGCCGTTGCTGTCCTGGGCGTACCAGTCAAACGTATCCTCGACAAGGTCCCCGTCCTGATACACCTTATCCCGCACCACAACCGTCGTGACACCGAGGATGATCCTGGTGTCGTGCGTGACGGTGACAATGGATGTTTCCGGGACACCGTCACTCGTTCCGGCATAGGTATATTCCGTTCCCGGCTTCAGCGGGAGGTATGGGTTGGTAATTTTCGTGGGATTCGGAAAGAGTACACCATCAACGTTCGGTATGGTACCGGGTGCTAGTGCGCTCACGAACCCGATGAATCCAAGAACAACAAGCATGAGGAAAACCACGGTAACCGGTCGAACACTATGCATCGTCATTTCATCTCCAGAATCCGTATCCGGGAACCGGGAGGATTCTCCGGATGGGGATACACAGCAGACGGGTTGTCAACGTACAAATACATATCGGGGGATTCGAAGAACGCATATATGCCCCCCAAAAAAGGGAATTCATGGGTAAAATCCTTCATTTTCAATTATTCGAATAATACCCTGCAGCGGTCCGGTGGAGGGGTCAATCCGGAATACCGGGGGCTTCGTTCCCTTCCGGACTGTTAGCGGCTGTCTCTCCCGGAATACACGGACAGTACAAACACCGTACCTGCGACGAACGCGAGGAGAAACCCAAGAGAGAAGCCCAGAGAATAGTGTGCACCCGTTCCGATGACCAGGCCGGTGACAAGCGGTCCCAGGGAATGCCCGATGTCCATCGTCGCGGATAAAGCCCCCATCGATGCACCGATTTCCTTTTTCCGGGCAATGCCGGCGATGAAAGATCCCGTTGCCACGGTCGACAGAGAGAGGCCGAGACCCGTTATGATACTCAGGATGATGAACGATCCAAAACCTGACATCAGGGGGATCAGCGCCACCGGCCCGGACATCAGGAAAAGGCCGGTCACAATCTGAACCCGGGGGTCGATCCGGTCCGCCATCTGCCCGAACAGCGGTTTTGTCAAAGCGATCAGTACCACCTGCACGGAAAAGAGGATCCCGATCTCGTAGGCCGCAAATCCCTTTCCCAGGAGGTATACCGGCAGGAACGTCTCAAATGCGCCGAAAGAAAAATACGAGGCCATTTCCACGAGAGCCGTTGAGCGGAGGATCCGGTCACCGAAGAAGGTCCGGAAACTGTGTGCAAGATCTCCCGGCTGCAGAGAATTGCGGTTTTCTCCGGAAGGATCGGAATACAACAGTGTCAGGAAAAAAACCGGAACTGCTGCCAGGAATGCGAGGATGTATACCGCCTGGTAGCTGATAAGACCCGGAGAAAAGGCGAACAGGGAGATGACGATACCACCGGTGAGCGGGGCACTGGATCTCCCGATGAGGGTTGCGGACGAATACTTTCCCAGCATCTCCCCTCGTCTGCCCGGGAACCGTTCAACAATTATCGCGGATGCAACGGGCCCGAGGATCGCGGTCCCCAGACCATGGAAGAATCGGATGGGGATCAGCAGGACCGCACTGGTGATCAGCAGATAGGAAAGCGGGGCAAGGAGAAGCACGAGCCCGGATGCGATGAGCAGTTTCCGCTTCCCGATCCGGTCGGACAGGACGCCTACCGGAAACGAGAACACGATGCCTGCGAAAGGAGAGACGGCCGCAATGATTCCCAGGGTCGCATCGGATGCCTGCAGGGCATGTGCATACAGGGGTAATACCGGATTTTTGGAAATGGTCGTGGAAAAAATAGCAAAAAAACCGATCAGAAAAAGATAATAGACGATTCTCTGGTGCCCGGATCGGTCTCCGCCGGGCTGATTTCCGGGTTCCATGCGGTTCACGCAAACCTCTCGGTTGCAGAATAATAATGGTGTGGAGGGGCAGGCTATCCATAATCCACCCAGGGGTTCTCACACAGAGAATGGGTGACTCCACTCCCGATTGAGGTGAAAAACCATCATTACCAGTGGAAAATTTTATTATCCTGCAATGGAAATATATCGTTTGCAGGTTTTTTTCAATATTTCCTCCTTAAACCAGGATGGGAAGTGTCCCCACACAACCCATCTGTATACATCCACTTCTTTTCCCTTCGGTGCTGCACGGTGGAGGGAACATTCCGGAGAACGGAATGTTTCTCCATAGTGCAGACGCTTCTACGAGAGAGTTGTCCGGGGCAGGTGCATGCCCTAGAGCTTTCCCCGGTCAATTGCCCGTCGTATACAGCGATCGAGCGACCGCACCGACGCAAACCCGACCCGGATGGTACCCATGTTCGGCTGAACGCTGACCTGCGCACCGGTAATCCCCGCTTCCTTGAACATTGCTTCGATAGCATCACCGGCGGCCATGAGTACCCTTCGGGCATCCTCCGCCCGAATAATGATGGTTTCGGGAAAAAGGAGGACATTGTATTTCATACAACCGGCATGCTGCAGGATCGATTCGATCCTTTTTCCCAGAATGGTTTGCAGATCTCTCTCCATCAGTGAATTCCTCCCTCGTATGTACAGGGAGATGCTGTCGTGGGATATAGGTCTCGTGGTGGTTCTTCCTGTTGACCTCCGGCACCGGCGTACCTGGTTTTCCCTTATGCCACGATGGTTATCTTTCGTACAGACCCCGCAGGAACGGTTGAGCGGGGATTTTCCCCGGGGGCATCTGTGGGGACGGTACCACCGGTGGAAGGCAGGGATCCGGATGCGGGTACCCTTTCTTCACGGATCTCTGCATCTTCCGTCGGGTGCTGATGGAAACCGTATATAGGACACGGACACTTTTAGAGAATCGCCGTGC
>JAJRCL010000051.1 GCA_028679035.1 Methanomicrobiales archaeon
GGGGAGATCGACATGTACGAGCTCCTGCGTGCCGCACTGCGGCAGCGGCCGGAATACCTCCTTGTGGGTGAAGTCCGTGGCAGGGAAGCTCTCACCCTCTTCCAGGCAATGAGCACGGGCCACGTCACCTACTCCACCATGCACGCAGATTCGGTGGCAAGCGTCGTCCACCGTCTCGAGAACCCGCCCCTGGACGTCCCGCGGAACATGCTCTCTGCCCTGAAACTGGTGAGTGTCCAGGTACAGGCCCGGGTCGGGGGACAGCGTATCCGGCGGAACAAACAGATCATCGAGATCCTTGATATCGACCCGCGTACGAACGAACTGATCACAAACGAAGTCTTCCGGTGGAACCCCGCGTCGGACGAGATCCGGTACTCCGGGAAGTCCTTCATCCTTGAAGAGATCATGGAAGACCGGGGCTGGAGCGAGGCACGGATGCGGGAAGAACTGAAACGGCGGCAGGAGCTTCTGGAATGGATGCGTCTGAAGATGATCCGCCACTACACCGATGTCGCCAAGATGCTCATCTCGTACCACCGTGACCCCGAAGCGGTGATTAAACTGGTGAGGGCCGACCTGTATGAATAGTTACCAGCGGTTCTGTTTCAACCTTCTCGGACACCGGATGAAGGGGCGGCGGGAGCAGTATACCGACCTGCGGAACAAGCTGATGAGTGCCCGCCTGAAAACACCGTTCGAAGCGTACATATCGACGGCTATGGTTACTGCGATCCTGGTCGGCCTTGTCTTTGCGGCACTCATGGGATCCGCATCATGGTTCCTGAACCTCCCGGATATGCTTGCATATAAAGGTACGGTGCCGGAATCCCTCCTCTTCCTGAACGACTACAGCCTCGTGCTCGGGACGATCGTGATCACCCTTCTCTCGCTCGGTATATTCGGGGGCATCACCTACCTGGGATTTCTTATGTACCCGAGTATCGTTGCCGGGGAACGCCGCCGCAATATCGATTCGACACTTCCGTATGCGATCAACTATATCACTGCGATGTCCACCGCCGGTATCACCCCGGCAGAGATCTTCCGCCTTCTCGGCGAAAGTACGATATACGGGGAAAGTGCGGTGGAGGCACGCTATACCGCACGGGAAATTGACATATTCGGCCGGGACCTCATCGATGCCCTCCGTATCGTTTCTACCATTACCCCCAGTTCCCGTCTGAAGGAGTTTCTCCAGGGAGCCATGGCGAGTATCTCGAGCGGTTCCAACCTTACCGAGTATTTCCGGACGAAGGCAAAGCAGTATGCTCTGGAGAACCGGCAGGAACAGAAGACCTTCCTCGAAACACTGGGGCTTATCGCCGAATCCTACGTGACTGCCCTTGTCGCAGGGACGTTGTTTTTGATCATCCTGCAGTCGATCATGTCGATTCTTTCGGGGGAAAGCAATCCCATGTTCCTCTACGTGGTCATCTACCTGATTGTCCCGTTCGGCAGTATCATGTTCGTAATCCTGATCAGTTCCATGACACCGGAGATGTGAGATGAGCCTTTTCAACCGGAAAAAAGCAGACCCTGACGATCTCCTCCCGAAGACGGAAATCGAGGAGATCGAACAGCAGGAGTCCCAGATTACAGGTAAGATTGACTACCAGCGACGGCACCGGATTGGCTTTAACAAGTTCCTGAAGCACCCGATCGAATTTCTGCGGGAAAAACCCATCAACGTCCTGATCCTGTCGCTTCCGGCGGCTTTCCTGATATTCCTCGTCGGGTTTTCCTTCGTTGTCGGATTTTACGGCCTGGAGGCCCTCTTTACTTCAACGATGATCGACGATGTGATCATCCTAGCAACACTTGTTGCGGTGATCCCTCTCGCCGTCCTTGACTTCTTTGAGGGAAGACGGGTAGACAGTCTTGAAGGGTCTCTTCCGAATTTCTTCCGGGATGTTGCGGGTATGAACGATTCCGGTATGACCCTTCCGAATGCGATCCACATCGTCGCCGGCGGGGAATATGGTGCGCTTACCCCGCACGTCCGCCGGCTGGATGGAGAGATGTCCTGGAGTGTGCCGTTCGTTGATGCGATCTACCGCTTCGGCACCCGTGTGAACACGCCACTTGCGGAACGCAGTGTGGATCTGGTCGCAAAAGCAAGCAAGGCCGGTGGCGATGCATCAGAAGTGCTCCGGGCAGCAGCCACGGATGCATACGAATTTTATAACCTGAAGACCGAGCGCAAGAACAACATGCTCATTTACATGATCATCGTGCTCATCTCCTTCGCCGTGTTCCTCTTTGTCATCGCGATCCTGGTCTCCACCTTCCTGACCACGATGGTGGAAGCAGGGGCAAAGGCAAGCGAGGCCGGCGCTGCCGGCAGCAAGTTCATCGGGAACGTGGACCTGTTCTTCTACAAGAGGCTCTTCTCCCACGCCGCACTCACCCAGGGATTCTTCTCGGGTCTCGTCGCCGGCCAGATGGGTGAAGGAAGGGCAACTGCAGGACTGAAGTACTCGGCAATCATGGTGATCCTTGCCTGGATCATGTTCCGGTTCTTCGTCTGAACAACTTTTTTTTCAATCGATTACCTTCAACAGCCCGGATACCAGGGACTTCCCTGCTGATACTATCGAAAATATCACTACGGCAATGCATCGACATTGCCATTGAAAAGAGGTGTGGGATTATTTTCTTCTCTTGTTCTTCTGGTTCGCAGCAATTTTTTCCTTCGCACTCAAGGGCGCTGGTTTCGCAGGGACCGCTTTCTCGGCTGCCGGTGCAGCTTTTGCATCAGGAGTTCCCGATTTGTTACTCTTGCCTTTTTTATTACCTGCGTCTTTCATGATGAACCATACGATGCCTTCATGTAAATACATTCTCTGAAAATAATGTTGGAACGGGGCGATATGGCCCTGTTGCCTTTCGCTAAAATGGGATTATCGTTTTTTCTTCTTTTTTACAGAACTTTTATCCTTGAAAGAGGCAATTTCATCTTTCGAGATCGGCTTTGCAGCGCTGGCTTTCGCAGAGGACTGGGGAGCTGCAGTTTCCTTTGCCCCGCGTCCTTTCGTCTTTTGTTCGCCCTGCTTTTTCATACGGATACAGGGACGGGATAGAGTATATAGCTGCTCAAAAAAACCGGAATTATTCAATCAGACGTACAGTTCTGGTTGCGGTTCAGTGTCTGCGGTAACTATATTGCTTCTTTGTGCATTTTTACACTATACGGGACTTCTCCCTGCAGCTCAAGCCGAACCCTGACGGTTTCCTATGAATAAGCTCTTTCCTGCTGCTTTCGGACTCGCTATCGTAATCGTACTCGTGAGCATCGGTGTATGGTATTCCGGGAATTCCGCTCCTTCGTATCCTGGAATCCCCGAACCTGTCACGATCGGAGTGAAACCCGCTGAAGATATCGCTCTTTTCTATATCGCTGAGGACAGGGGTTTCTTTGCGAAAAATGGACTGAACGTCACCCTCGTCAGTTACACCACCAAGTTACAGGCCTTCAGCGGGATGCAAAAAAGTGACGTGGATTTCGCGATAATATCCGAATATCCCGTCGTTGCGGCGATTTTCGAACAGAAAGATATCAGTATCATCGGAAGTACCAGCCGTTTTCAGGATCAGTATCTTGCAGCAAACCCGGGCATAAGAACTGTATCGGATCTTAATGGCAGGAAAATCGGTCTGCCTGCGGGAACGATCAGCGAATTCTACTGCGGCAGATTTCTCAACCTGAATGGTGTCCGCCTTGAAGATGTGACCACTAAGAATGTCCCTTTCCTGCAGGCAGGGGATTCTCTCGAGAATGGTAGCGTGGATGCAGTGTTAATTTTCGATGGCGCTCCCCGCTCGAAAGAAATTCTTTCCGAAGGCAATTTCACTCTCTGGAATGTGCAGAGCGGACAGGCCAGTTACGACCTGCTGGTCTCCCGGAAAGACTGGGTGGTGGATCACCCGGAGGACGTGCAGAAGCTCCTGCGATCGCTCGTTCAGGCTGAAGAGTGGTTTGTCAGCAACCCCGCTGGTGGAAAGGCGATCACGCAAAAGGCCATTAACCGATCCGATGCGGATATCGCTACCATCTGGCCGCGGTTCCAGTTCTCCCTCACCCTCGATCAATCGCTGATCAGTGCGATGGAAGATGAAGCGCGATGGATGATCGCGAACCACCTCACGAATGCGACGACGGTTCCGGATTTCCGGGACTTCGTCTCCCGTAAGGGACTTGAGACCGTCAAACCGGGATCGGTGCGGATCATCGGCTGATGGGAGAGGCATGACGAATTCTTTGCAGTTGGAGAAGGTTCAACGGTCAATATTACGATCACGAATGCCTGCAACAAAAAATGGACAGACCGGGAGTGAGAAACGAAGTCAATGAAAACTATCCTGATCGTAGAGGACAACCCTGCTGATGCATGGCTTATCGAGGAAGCATTTCGGGAGACTCTATTCCCCACGAAGCGCTACTTTGTTCAGGATGGTCTTGAAGCACTGGCCTTCCTCCGGCGGGAAGGGGAGCATTCTACCGCTCCACGTCCGGATCTGATTTTTCTCGACCTGAACATCCCGAAGATCGATGGCAGGGCTGTGATCTGCACAATCCACGCCGATGAGGAACTGCGACGGATTCCGGTGGTTGTCACTTCCGGATCAGCAGACGAGCTGAAGAAGGTCCGGCAAACGTTGAAAGGAATCAGGCACTTTCTGGTCAAACCGGCCAATCTCGATGCCTACATCGCTCAGGTCTCAGCGCTCATGCAGATCCTGGAGTAGCGATGGTGCAGGCTCAAAAGAGCGAAACCGATACTATTCCCTGAGCAAACAACCGATTCTATATGGAGCAGATAATGGCAGACCTTACGGTTGTCGCCAAAATCACGGCGAAAGATGGTATGGCAGAATTTGTGCATGGCGAACTCCGGAAGCTGATCGAACCGACCTGTACGAAAGATGCCGGCTGCATCAGCTACGTCCTCTACCGGGACCTGAACAATCCGCTCGTTTACTTCTTCCTTGAGAACTGGGAGAGCGAAGAACTTCTGGACCGGCACCTGGCATCAGAACATTTCCAGTCCTTTGTAAAGGCGACAGAGGGAAAAGTGGAACAAACCGAGGTCCATCTTCTCGCAGAAGCCGGATAAACCGGACCGATATTTTTTCTCTCTCCTGTTCCTCATGCCGGATTTTTAAAACCAGCCGTTGATTACGCACGCGGAGATTTTCGACAGGTACGGAACGACCGATACGAAAAAAGTGGCTTAATTGATATTGTCGATTTTATACCCCTTGTGGGCGAGCAGATCTTTTACCCGATCGAGATGGTTTCCCTGTAATTCGATGGTGCCATCCTTGATCGTACCGCCGCACGCAAGCCGGCTTTTGAGGTATTTTGTGAGTTCTTCGAGATCGATATCACCGGGATCGAGGCCTTCGATGATCGTGACCTCTTTTCCGTACCGTCTCTTGTTGATCCGGACGCTGATTCGCTGCTGTTCCTTTGCGACTTCTTCACAGATGCAGAGTTCTTTTGGCAATCCGCATTTTGGGCAAATGCCACCGTTCATTGCATTGTACCTTGCGTCTCTCCTTATTTATTTCTTGGGATGGAAGAACAATTCCTCTTTCTTCTGAAAGCGGGCCCACCGGGGAGGTCCAGAATATGTTTTCGAAATGAGGAATCCTCAGTCCTCAACCTTGCAGATCTCACAACCCCGTGACATGACCTGGTTCTTTTTACTGTTGTACCGGTATATCGTAATTCCCTTGCATCCGAGAGTCCGTGCGAGATCATAGATTGCGCAGATCTCGTCGATCGTTGAATTCTCTGCCATGTTGACGGTCTTGCTGACGCCATTGTCCACATGTTTCTGGAACACCGCCTGCATCCGGACATGCTGTTCATGACCGATTTCCGGGGCGATACGGTAGAGGTCCCTGACCTCGTCCGGGAGATTCAGGTCCTGGATACTCCCGGTCTTCCGGACATGAGAGAGGATATCCTGCTGCGGATATTTTTTTGCCAGATCTTTCACGAGGTCATTGACAATTTCGACGGGGGTATCAGCAATAATGCGGGTGTAGGCAAGCGAAAACAGAGGTTCGATGCCGCTGCTGGTGTTGGCGACGATGTGCAGGGATCCGGTCGGTGCGATGGTAGTGACCGTGGAGTTGCGCATTGCTCCTGCGTAAATACTCCGGTCAATAGCAGGAAACGATCCTTTCTGCTCTCCGAGTTCCCTGGAACGCTGTTTTGCTTCTGTCTGAATAAACGCCATGATACGTTCACCGGTTTCGAGAGCCCTGGGCGAACTGTAGGGGATGCCGAGTTTGATGAGCAGCTCGGCAAATCCCATAACGCCGAGCCCGATTTTGCGTGTCAGCCGCGTCATCTCGGTGATCTGCGGGATGGGAAAACGGTTGACATCGATGACACCATCGAGGAAATCCACACAGTCCCGGACCGTGATGCGGAGGGCGTCCCAGTCGATCTCTCCTTTTCGCACGAACAGGGACAGGTTGATACTCCCCAGGTTGCAGCTCTCGAAGGGATAGAGGGGCTGCTCCCCACAGGGATTCGTCGCTTCGATCAGACCGAGCCCCGGGGTCGGGTTGCGCCGGTTGATCTCGTCGAGGAAAATCATTCCTGGATCCCCCGTTGCCCATGCCGCTTCACCGATCGCTTTCCAGAGCGCCTCCGGATCCTCCGTTCCCCGTACCGACCCGTCACGGGGATTGATCAGCGGATATTCCTTCCCCGCCGATCGTGCCTGGAAAAACCGTGCGTCGAAGGCGACGGAGATATTGAAATTCGAAAGCCCTCCTCCCATCTTGCTCCGGATGAATTCCCGTATATCCGGGTGCCAGCTCGCAAGCACTGCCATGTTTGCCCCCCGCCGTTTCCCTCCCTGCTTGACGGCATCGGTAGCCTTGTCAAACACTTCGATAAAGGAAACCGGCCCGCTCGCAACACCGACCGTGCCACTGACATTATCTCCCCTGGGACGGACCTTGGAAAAGGAGAAACCGGTCCCTCCTCCCGTTTTATGGATGATTGCCATGTGGGCGAGCGTGGTGAAAATTCCTTCAATGGTGTCTTCGACCGGAAGAACAAAACAGGCAGAGAGCTGTCCTTCCGGTGCACCGGCATTCATCAGCGTCGGAGAGTTTGGGAGGAACAACTGGTTCTCCATCATCGCGAGGAATTCCTTTTCCTTAGGTGAATTGATGGCATGCGCAACACGGCGGAAAAGATCGGAGGGTGTCTCTCCCGGAAGAAGGTAGCGCTTCGCGAGTAACTCCCGGGCAACTTCTGTGAGCGTCACACCCGCATCTGAGTATCATCTTTTATTTAAAATCCACGCTCAGAGGAATAGGATTCATGTCCCTTATGGTGCTCGGGACCGCGTCCCATGTCGGCAAAACTCTTACGGTTGCGGCGATATGCCGGGCTCTTCACCGGAGGGGAATACCGGTTGCACCCTTCAAGTCCCAGAACATGAGCCTCAATTCCACCGTGACCGCCGACGGCAGCGAGATAAGTATGGCCCAGGCGGTCCAGGCGCAGGCGGCAGGGCTTGCACCGGAATCCGACATGAACCCGATCCTCCTGAAGCCGAAGGGAGACAAGGTGTCCCAGGTGATCCTGCACGGCCGCCCGTACCGGGACCTGCCTATTACCGAGTATTACCGGGAGACGGATTATCTCCTGGAAGAAGCTCTTGCTGCGTACCGCCGTCTCGAATCCCGGTACGGACATGTCGTTGTCGAAGGAGCGGGAGGAGCGGCCGAGCTGAACCTGTACGACCGGGATATCGCCAATGTCCGTCTTGCAAAGGCCCTGCGTCTCCCGATCATTCTCATCGCAGACATCGAGCGGGGAGGCGTGTTTGCCCAGGTGTACGGTACGGTGGCGCTGCTTCCGGAAGACATCCAGGGGCTGGTGGTTGGCATCATCATCAATAAATTCCGCGGGGACCCGGCGATCTTCGCAAGCGGCGTCGGTGAGATCGAGCGGATCACCGGAGTTCCGGTCCTCGGGATCGTCCCCTTCGCCTCTTTCCCCATACCGAGCGAAGACTCCCTCTCCATCGCAGACAAGAATGGCTCGGGAAGCGGCATCCGCATCGGCGTGATACGGCTTCCCCGCATTTCCAATTTTACCGATTTTGAATGCCTGGAAAAGGTCGCGACCGTCGTTTATGTACCGCTCGGAGCCTCTCTTCACGGGTACGACTGCATCATCCTGCCGGGAACGAAAAATACCGTTGAGGATCTGTGCCGGCTGCAGGAATCAGGGACTGTGGCAGAAATCCGTGCTGCAGCAACGCGGGGAGTCCCCGTTATTGGGATCTGCGGGGGCTATCAGATGCTCGGAAAAATGATCATCGATTCCGGTGTTGAATCAGAAGCCGGGGAGTACCCGGGGATCGGCCTACTGGACATAATCACCCGTTTCGGGGACTACGGGAAAACGACGGTACGCCGGAGGCGCAGGGCGTGCCCGGTCCCTCCCATTCTGTCCTCCATGGGAGAAGTCGAAGGGTACGAAATCCATATGGGATCGTCAGAGCGGCTGAGCGATCGCGAAGCGTTCGCCGGCGATGGTGCGGTCAGCGCAGACGGACTGGTGTTCGGCACCTACCTGCACGGCCTCTTTGAAAATCCCGGTGCCGTCGAAGCGCTCATGCATTTTCTCGCCACACGGAAGGGCATACCACAGGCCGCCGATCCCAATGCCCGGTCCTCCGATCCCTTCGATGATCTTGCAGACCTGTTTGAATCGCATGTGGATATGGATTTCATCGTCTCTTTTTTCACCGATGAAAATGCCGA